>JAZQEX010000089.1:0-11657 GCA_045539215.1 Eubacterium sp.
GGGCGGATTGGTCACGATAAACCCATACTCCTCGTCCCGGTGCATCTTTGCCGCCGGCTTCTTTTCAAAACGGATCAGATGTCCGACACCTGCACGATTTGCATTTTCCTTTGCGACAGACAGGATCTTTCCATCGATGTCTGACCCAATGATCAGGCCCTTTTTGGCCTCTGTCTCTTCTGCGAGCTCACGCGCTTCATCATAGCTGTCTTTCCAGACCTGCGCCGGTATCAGCTGCTCCCATTCACAGGAGGCAAACTCACGGTTCAATCCGGGCGCAATCCCTTCAGCCATCATCGCCGCCTCGATCACAAACGTCCCGCTTCCGCAAAACGGATCCAAAAGCATACGCCCCGGCCGCCACGGCGTCAGCATAAGAAGTGCCGCCGCAAGCGTCTCTTCGATCGGTGCTTTTCCCGTTTTTAACCGGTAACCGCGTCGGTGCAGCGACTCTCCGGATGTATCCAGCCCCACCGTCACCTGATCCTTATACAGAAAAATGCGAAGCGGATAAGAAGCCCCCGTCTCTGGCAGATGCTCCAGTCCGTATGCCTGACACATACGCATTGCCACCGCTTTTTTTACGATCGACTGAATATCTCTCGTGCTGAACAGCTTACTTTTCACAGAAGTCGCCTTTGCCACATTGCAGACGGCGTCCGCCGGCAAATAATCCTCCCACGGGATCTTTTTGATCTCTTCAAACAGTTCATCAAACGTTTCCGCATGGAATTCTCCCAGATTCAGGAGGATCCGCTGCGGTGTCCGAAGATGGATATTCGCTCTGCAGATACTCTCTGCATCGCCCGCAAAAAACACTCTGCCGTCTTCGACGCGTGTCGTATCGTATCCGAGATCATAGATTTCCCGTTTCAGAACGGATTCCAGCCCAAAATGGCATGGCGCGATCAATTCAAACTGCTGCATTCTGTTATTCTCCGCAAGCAGGGTCCTCAGCGAGGATCTCCTGGATCAGTACACGTTCATCCATCGGATACTTCTTGCCGCAGATCTCCTGGTAATCTTCATGTCCCTTTCCGGCCAGAACGATCACATCACCTTCCTGTGCATGCTTCATGCAGTAGTGGATCGCTTCTTTTCTGTCCGTGATGCGGACAAATTCACCCGGTCCTTTTTCAACCGTAGAAACGATGTCATCAATGATCGCTTCCGGATCCTCATTTCTCGGATTATCAGAGGTTACGACGGTCAGATCCGCAAGGCGGGAAGAAACCTCACCCATCTCATAACGGCGTACCTTGGAACGGTTACCGCCGCAGCCAAACATGCAGACAAGGCGCTTTGGATGATACTCACGAAGTGTGGTCAGAAGGCTCTCTAATGCCATCGCATTGTGCGCGTAATCGATCATCAGTGTGTAACGGTCAGAGACCGGAACGAGCTCCACACGACCCTTAACCTTTACTTCCGAAAGCGCTTTCTGAATGATCTCCGGTGCCACATTAAAGTGGTTGCAGATCGCGATCGCTGTCAGAGAATTGTAAACACTGAAGCGTCCCGGGATATCGATCTCTACCGGGAAGTTGATCTTACCGCAAACCTCATAACGGATTCCGAGGAATCCCGGCTTCTTCTCCAGATGCAGATCTTTTGCATAATAATCAGCATCCTCACGCATACCAAACAGCTCTACTTCGCAGGTGTGATCCTTTAAGATCTGCTCCAGATGAGAATCGTCACCGTTTAAGATTCCGACCTTGCAGCGCTGGAACAGAACACTCTTCCAATGGATATAATCATCCATATCCTTGTGCTCATTCGGTCCGATATGATCCTTTTCAAGGTTCGTAAAGATACCGTAATCAAACGTAAAACCTGCCACGCGGTCCATCATCAGGCCCTGGGAAGAAACTTCCATAACGACACATTTTAAGCCTGCATCCACCATTTTCGCGAAGCTCTCCTGCACAATATAGGATTCCGGTGTCGTATTTCCTGCCGGAGTGCACTCGTCCCCGATGATCGTCTCGATCGTACCGATCAGTCCGGTCGGATAACCGGCGCTCTCTAAGATCGAACGTACCATATAGGTCGTCGTGGTCTTTCCTTTTGTTCCGGTAATGCCGATTGTTGTCAGCTTCTCTGCCGGATGTCCGAAATATGCAGCAGACATTTCTGCCAGCGCAAGTCTTGCGTTTTTCACCAGGATCTGTGTCACATCCGGGATCGGCAGCTGTCTTTCTACGATCAGTGCAACCGCGCCCTTTTCTACCACATCCGGTGCAAAATCATGCGCATCCCGCACGGTTCCCGGAATACAAACGAAGACAGATCCCTTTTCCGCTTTTCTCGAATCATAGACAAGCGTTGTGATCTCCGTATTCACATCACCCTGCAGGCAGGTATATTCCATTCTTTCCAATAAATCAATCAGTTTCATGTCTTCCCTCCGTTTTAGATATTGATCTCGCCCTCAAATACGGTGGTCGCAGGTCCTGTCATGATCATCGTATGTCGGTCTCTGTCGTAGCGGATCTTTAAGTCTCCGCCCAGAAGATGCACCAAAACCTCATCTTCGGTCAGCTTATTTAAAATGCATGCATACACGCAGGCACAGGTACCGGTCCCGCAGGCAAGCGTCTCACCGGAGCCTCTCTCCCACACGCGCATCGAAACCGTATTGCGGTCGATCACATGCACAAATTCCGTATTGACCCTGTCGGGGAACATCTCATGGTTTTCAAACTTCGGTCCGATCGTTGCAAGATCCAGACTGTCAGTATCATCAACGAAAACCACTGCATGCGGATTGCCCATTGAAACGCAGGTGATCCGATATTCCTCCCCATCTACCCGGATCGGCTCATCGATCACGGCAACCATCTCTGCCGGCGCTTTCACCGGAATACGCTCCGGCTCTAAGATCGGCGCGCCCATGTCGACCGTCACTTCCTCTACGAATCCGTCTTTTACCTTCAGATCCAGCGTCTTGATCCCGGCCTTCGTCTCGACCGTGATCCTTGTTTTGTCCGTCAGGCGGTGATCATAGACAAACTTTGCAACACAGCGGATTCCGTTTCCGCACATACTGCCTTCAGATCCGTCCAGATTGTACATCGCCATCCTGAAATCTGCCTTGTCAGACGGGTGGATCAGGATCATTCCGTCTGAGCCGATCCCGAAATGTCTGTCACTGACAAAACGGCTGACTGCTGCAGGATCCTCGATCGTCTCCTCAAAACAGTTTACATATACATAATCATTTCCACATCCGTGCATTTTTGTAAATTTCATAAAGACTCTCTCTTTCATATAAAACCATTGAAATACAATATCTTATTGTAACTATTTTGGAAAACTGCGTCAACACCCGTGCCAAAACCTGTCTAACTATGCTATGATAAATTGATATTACAAAAGGAGTATTGTTTTGCATTATATCAAAGACTGGTTTTTAGGAATCAAACATTCGGCAAAGGGCGCCATCGCGCCAACGATCGTAGCGGCACTGATCTTTCTGATCACCTACCGCTTTTTTGGCGTGGAAAACTCTATGATCGCACCGTTTGCCACATTGTCATATATGCGGTTTACCCGCTTAAACCACAACTTAGACTGCATGTTTAAGCATGTCATGATCTATATCGTCATGGCTGTTCTGGCTTTTATCGCCTGCATCAATCTGCCGCTTTGCATCATTGTAAATGCGCTTGGACTTTTCTGGATCGCCTATCTTCTGATTGATGAATACCAGCCCAACAACTACTTTGCCTCAGGCATGGCACTGATGTTCTTTCAGCTTGCGCCGACCGAAGGCCTGACGGGACTTGGCATGCGCATCGGTGCATTGGCAGTCTCTTTTGTGATCATTTTCCTGTTTGTGGTCATTCCGATGGTACTTGGTTTCAGTAAAAAGAAAGAAACCCTGTCCGATATGATCGCGCGCGGATTTGAAAACTGCAGACAGCAGCTTGCCATGGCCGAGGCGGATATGGCAGTCGGCATTACAACACCGGAAAACCTTTCCGAACGGCAGGCCCTGCGCGACGCGCTCGATCAGATCAACCACCAGACCAGCATGGAGATCTATGCCTATAACCGCTCAGCGATCCTGCCGCGCGGCAAGACCAGCTGGTACTGTCGCTTTGTCCTCTTCTTCCAGGTTTTAAATTATCTCCTGATCACACAGGATAAGCCCGGACATGTCGATGAAGCTCGTTCCCTGCTTGAACTCTTTGAAGAAATGTTTCGCACAGAAAAGCCGAAAGCCGATTATAAAAAGCTTCGCGTGCGCATCAATAAACCCGACATCCGTAACTTCCGGCTGCGGTTTGCCCTGCGCCTCGTCATAATCGTAACCCCTTGTATCGCATTCGCATACCAGTCCGGATTAGACAATGCATTCTGGCTTGTCATCTCCGTCTTTTTTATGATGATCCCGTATTCTGACGAGACCGGATCCCGTGTAAAACAGCGTGTTACCGGTACGATCTGCGGCCTCGTTATCTGCTTTGTGCTCTTCACGATCTTCCCGGGTTTTTCTGCCCACGTCGTGATCATGATGATCGCAAACTTTTTGATCTACTCTGCAAGTGGCTACGCTGCGATGGTTTCCTACATCACCTGCTCCGCGCTTGCAGTACAGACCGTGGATATTATGCTTTTACCGGTCCTGGGTGAACGTCTTGTCTACACCCTGGTCGGTGCTGCGATCGCGCTATTGGCAAATCGTTTCGTTTTCCCGATCCGCGCCAGAAAGCAGATGGACTTCCTTGAGGAAATGCTCGGCCGGATCCGTTATAAACTGGGCCTGTTCTCTCCGGAGGATCCCGATGCAGATCCCGACCGCATTGTCTATCTGATACAGTCGGGCGGATTTGTCAAAAAAGAAAAAGCCAGCCGACTGGATGAGGAATGTATCCATCACCAGATCGACCAGCTGATCATCAAATCATATTTGATCTCTTACCGGCTAAAAACACTGAATGCTACGCTGCCGCCAAAAGATCAGATCAGGGATCTCGAAGCCCGCAAGCACCGCTATATGATCTTCATGGCATCTTTGCTTCGCCGGCAGTTCCGCAAATAACAAACTGAAGATATCAGATTTTTCTTACTGCGCTGTCATAAAACGGCGCAGTCTTTTTGTTAACTCCAACAAAACTTCATCTGCTGCCGCGAACGAAAAGCGGACAAAGCATCCGCCCTCTTCTCCGTACGCATCTCCGGGGACGCCTGCAATACGGGCCTCATCGAGCAGCCGCTCCGCAAATGCTGCGCTGTCTTCTTCTACATCAAACCGGATCCATGCATAAAACGCGCCTTCCGGCGTTAACAGATGCAGGCCAGGCACATCACCGAGCTCTTGTAAAAGCAGATCTCTGCGTCTGCTGTAGGCCTTTCGCATCTCTTCTGTCTCTTCCTTACAGTCAAGCGCAACCAGAGCCCCTCTCTGCAGGAAACCGCTCACACAGCTTAACGTATGCTGGAAAAGCTTCCTGATCACAGCCATTGCCGGACTTTTACACATCAGATATCCGATCCGCCAGCCTGTCATGGCCGAGGATTTCGAAAAGCCGTTGACCACGATCACGCGGTCCGAAAGATCCGGATCTGCCGCAAGGCTCTCCGCCCGGAATGAACCATAGACGATACGCTCATAGATCTCATCCGAAAGCACGTAAACATCCGGATGCGCCAAAAGGAAAGCTTTGATCTCCGCAAGATCTTCCTTTGAAAACACTTTTCCGGTCGGATTGTTCGGAGAGTTTAAAATCAACAGCTTCGTCCGATCACTGGCAGCTTCCTCAAGCTGCTCCCGGTGTACCCGGTAGCCTTCTTCATGATCCAGATGCACTGCCACAGGCATTCCGCCCGAAGCCTGGACGATCGACGGATAAGATACCCATCCGGGTGTCAGCCAGATCGCCTCATCTCCCGGATTGATCAGCGCGCGCACCGCCAGGTACACAGCATATTTTCCGCCCGGTGTGATCAGAATATCTTCTGCCGTACAGCTGATCGCATTATCCTCCAAAAGCTTTTTAGCGATTCCCTCTCTAAGATCCGCATTCCCGCGGAAATCAGAATAATGAGTATCTCCCTCGCGAAGCGCTTTTTCCACTTCCTGACAGATCTTTTCAGGCGTCGGAAAATCAGGCTCCCCGCCGCTTAAATTGATCACAGACGGATCTTCCTTTTGCATTTCCTTTGCCTTTGCCATCAACACTACAGAACGCGAGGGTTCAATAGCAGAAATGATTCTGTTAAATTGCGCCATGATGCTTCTCCTTTTTATCCATTAAGAGCCATGCCGACCGCGCATGGTTCATTGCTACACGAAAAAACAGCGTCCTCGAAACACGAGAACGCTGCATCATTCAATAGCGAGAGGGGGATTTGAACCCTCGACACCACGGGTATGAACCGTGTGCTCTAGCCAACTGAGCTATCTCGCCATAATGGAACCTACAGGGCTCGAACCTGTGACCCTCTGCTTGTAAGGCAGATGCTCTCCCAGCTGAGCTAAGATTCCATTCGCTTACGCGACTTTGCAATTATACAATTAATCGGCAGAAAAAGTCAAGGGATTTGTTGAAAAAGTTTTGATATGTTCTAACAAAGCCTTTTCTTCCAGTTGCCAGAAGAATGCGATGTTTTTTACATCATACAAAAGAAACTCTTCGCGGCTGACGAGCGGCTCGTAATAGCAGTATCTGCCCTGACGGTGCATTTTCAGGAAATCCTTTTGCACAAGATGGCTTAAATACGTGCTGACAGTCTGCGGTTTCCAGTTCTTTTTATACTCCTCATTGCAGATGTTCATTACTTCATGCAAAACCAGTTGGTGATCTGCCAGCCAGATTGTCCGCATAACGATACGCTCTGCAGGTGTCAAATACATTTTATCAGATTGGTCTTTCATTTATTTCCCCTTTCGTGGTGCTTCGGGATTTTAGTTTCATTTAAGGAATCCCTTAAACGCAAAACAACTCCGGTAACCAAACTTACCAGAGTTGTCGCAATGCCGCTGGCCGGACTCGAACCGGCACGGGGTGAACCGCTTGATTTTGAGTCAAGTGCGTCTGCCAATTCCGCCACAGCGGCATGTGCCATAGTGGGCAGAGGCGAAGTCCCTATTATTTTAAGAGAATCGCTCACGCCCACTTAGAATAACAATTATGAAATTAAATGTCAAGAAAGATCCTTGTACTGCTCGAAGCAGTCAAATGTCGCAAAATAGTCCTTCGGTGTCTCTGCTCTGCGGATCAGTTTTGCCGTTCCGTCTGTCTGCAGCAGAAGCTCTGCTGATTTCAGACGGCCGTTGTAGTTATAGCCCATCGCATACCCGTGTGCTCCGGTATCATGGATGATCAGATAATCTCCCATCTCGATCTCCGGCAGCATACGGTCAACCGCAAACTTGTCATTGTTCTCGCAAAGTGATCCTGTCACATCATACATCTTCGTGCACGGTGCGTCTTCTTTGCCTGCGACCGTGATGTGGTGATATGCACCATAAATTGCCGGGCGCATCAGGTCTGCCGCACATGCGTCCACACCGATGTATTCCTTATAAGTGTGCTTTTCATGGATCGCCTTTGTCACAAGGCATCCGTACGGTCCGGTCATAAAACGGCCCATCTCGGTAAAGATCGCAACATCGTCCATCCCTGCCGGAACAAGAACTTCATTATAAACACGCTCAACACCGGCACCGATCGCATAGATATCATTCGGTGTCTGATCCGGCTGATAAGGTATTCCCACACCGCCTGACAGGTTAACAAAACTGATGGTCACTCCTGCCTTTTCACGGATCTCCAGACAAAGCTCAAACAGTGTCTTTGCCAGAGTCGGGTAATAATCATTGGTTACAGTATTGCTGACTAAGAATGCATGCAGACCGAAACGCTCTACACCCTTCTCCTTCAGGATCCGATAACCTTCGATCAGCTGATCCTTGGTCAGACCATATTTAGAGTCACCCGGGTTA
Source organism: Eubacterium sp. (assembly GCA_045539215.1). Lineage (GTDB taxonomy): Bacteria > Bacillota > Clostridia > Lachnospirales > Lachnospiraceae > SY8519. Next base: position 7,958 of record JAZQEX010000089.1, read on the forward strand.
TCCATGATGCCGTTGCTCAGCTGATAAACGCCGCCCGGATTGTAGCGGAGGCACATTGTTTTCGGGAACTCACCTGCCACACGCTCAAAATATTCAATGTGGGTAAAATCATCCAGATTGATGATCGCATTCATCTCTTTTGCCATCACAAATTCTTCCGCCGGTGTGTCGTTGGAAGAAAACATGATGTCATCTCCTGTCAGGCCGACCTTTTCAGAAAGCATCAGCTCTGTCAGAGAAGAGCAGTCTGCGCCGCAGCCATACTCTTTTAAAATCTCCATGATAAACGGGTTCGGCTCAGCCTTTACCGCAAAATATTCACGAAAGCCCTTATTCCAGGAAAATGCTTCTTTTACTGCCTGCGCATTTGCGCGAAGCCCTGCCTCATCATACAAATGAAACGGTGTCGGATATGTCTTTACGATCTCTTTGATCTGCTCTAATGTAACGAATGTCTTTTTGCTCACGTAATGCTCCTTTGGTACTTTTAACGGTAATACTTTGGCATCATACCATACTTTATCATGATAAAGCAAGTCAGCAGGCAAAACCATTAGTTTTACCTGCTGATTTCATAGGTTTATTCTGTTTTACAAGTTTCTATAACTCTCACAAACCGTTTTCCAATCTGTGTTCTACTCCATCACTGCCGGAATCTCTGCAGCTTTACCGGTACGCTTCAGTACATAGAAGCCGTCATCGAGGCAGGTTACATAGATGTAGCCACGATCATCTACACAGCAATCCTCTGTCGTCGCGTTACGCGGTCCCGGGAATCCCTTGAAGTAGGACTCTTCCGGTGTCTTGTTCGGATTTGGCGGAATGAAGTAAGCCACTTCCTTGATATAATACGGGTCGCGAACATCATAGATGCGCAGACCTGCTGCAAAGTAGCAGTTGTAAACCAATGCATTACTCTGCTCAAGCCACGGCTTGTTGCTCATCGGCTCATGTACATTGTGCGGTCCGAACGGTCCCTGGCATCCTAAGTTCATAACATTGAAGTTCGGATACGGGAAATCCTCCGGAACTTCCGGATACGGGAATTCCGCGATCAGTACCGGATTGGACGGGTCTCTGACGTCAACCATATGGATGTTATTCATTGCCTGTGCATCCTGAATGGAACCCGGCGGGAAGAACTGGAAGCGCTCACCTTCGTTGGTAACAACGCACAGATCTCTGCCCGGAAGCGGCAGTGCCGAATGGGTACGCGCGCCTGCCAGACGGGATGAGAATGTCGGCTGCAGCGGCAGATTGCCAAGGCACGTAATCCGTGTTACATCTGTTGCATCCAGTACATACAGACCATCGCCACAGTAACCACAGAACATGATTCCGTCATCTCTGCGGAATGGCGGTCCATGCATCCAGCCCTTATCCATGAAGGACGGTACATGTGCTGCATGATGATCAACAGTTCTGCCCGGACATCCGTCTACGAACTGCTCCGGAGACCACCAGTTACCAACTTCCTTCGGATTCGTCGGATCGGAAATGTCAACGACACGTACGATCAGACCTTCCATACGCATATGCTCACAGGAAAGATAAACATACGGGCCACCATTATACATAAAACGATGTACGCCCATGGAATGCGGTACGCCGCAATCCCAGTAACCCAGGAACTTCGGATTTTCCGGATCTTCTTTCAGGGAATAGATACGGATACCTACTTCACATTTCATATTCTGCAGTTCCGACTGCTCAACTAACGCACCCGGGCCTGATCCTGCACTCATCGCACAGATCAGCAGGTCATCTGCTACCTGGATCTTCGGTGTCGTAGTCGTCGGATACTCTACCGGATCAACCAGCTGAAAATGCTTTACAAAGCGTGTATGCTCCGGATCTGTGATCTCAGAGATCATAACGCCCTGCTGCGTTCCGCCGAAACAGGAACCATACAGATAGTATTTGCCCTCTTCCGTCTTGTACAGCTGCATCTGGAACATGCCGCAGTTTCCGTCGAGATTGTTAAAGTCGAGCACTTCCAGGTTCTTGATATAACCATTGTTGCCCGGACCTTTTGCATAGAACATATCTGCCATACAATTTTCCTCCTTTTTTACTTGTTGCGATGTATAGAATCTATGAATAGATCAAATCACCCTATATCGTATATCTTATATGATTTATAAGGCTACGTCAAAGGGTATTTTTCTTACCCGCGAAGCTTGCTCTCCTGCCCGCGCGGCGCCTACTCCGTCACACTTTGGGTATTTTCTGCCGCCTCCCGGGCAAGGCGCCCAAGGAAGCTTTCCGGATCTGCCAGATATACTTTGGCATCCGCTTCACAGATCTCCCACGCTTCTTTCAGCTTCTCAAGCCTGCCTTTCCTTCGCGCGCGTGGCTCCATGCCGAGGAATCCCTTCGCATTATAAAGAACCATGTTCATCTTATCATCCAGCGACAGATCATTTGCACCGGCCAGCACCTTCTTAAACAAGGCATCCACATGCTCTGTCAGCTTTGCTGTCTTTTCAGGATCTGCCAGCATACCTTCCCGGTCATTCATATATTCTGAAAACAGACTGACATTCTCCCAGCGCGTCAGAATGCTCTCCGGGTCATCAAACCGGTTAAAGTAAACATCCATGCTGCCAAATTCAAAAGCCAGGAACTGAACCCGTGTCTCCTCACCCTTTGTCATCAGATAGATCATCGGACTCTGCGTATAAACAGGATGAAAACAGATTTCCATTGCATCTGCATAAAACGGTACCTCTTTCTTTTCTGAGGTCTTCTTTCTAAATGAAAACATAGTACTCTTCCTTTTTCATTCCTTTTCAAAAACCAATTTTTCTAATTGACACAGACTGGTTTCTATAGTATAGTTTGTAAGTCGGCGAAAGCCACAAGCTGATGTAGCACAGTCGGTAGTGCGTCGCATTGGTAGTGCGGAGGTCACGGGTTCGATTCCCGTCATCAGCTGCAAAGCGGGTATGAGTACCCGCTTTTTTTATTATAAATTCGACTTAAAGTTCCCCAGCACGCGCAGATCTCCTGTCATCAGCGACAGCTCATGGATGACCTGATCGAGCTCCGGCGTGATCACATCTCCGTTAAATTCAATAAAGAACATGTACTCCCAGTTGTGCTCCGGGATCGGTCTCGACTCCAGACGCACGAGGTTGATGCCGTGCACTGCAAAGACCGTCAGGATGTCGTGCAGGGATCCTGATTCATGTGTCGTCGTCAGAGAAACACAGATCTTATCTCTTCCGCCACGCAGCTCCATCTTCGGCGATACCACGACGAATCTTGTCGTGTTCTGGCTATTGGAATTGATACCAAGCGCCAGCGGAACCAGACCATAGATTTCACCAGCGTGCGGCGAGCAGATCGCCGCCTTTGTGATGTCCTGCTGCTCTGCGACCATCTTCGCGCTGCCCGCGGTGTCCGCCTGCGGGATCTTTCTCCAGCCCGGATGCGCATTCAGATATGCTTCGCACTGGAACAGCCCCTGCTCATGTGAATATACCTTTTCAATTCCTTCCAGGGTGCTGCCCGGCAGCCCCATCAGGGCATGTGTTACCTCTACCGTCGTTTCTCCGACAAAATAGTAATTATACTGTGCCAGCAGATCATAGACCTGGCGGATCGCGCCGGTCGACGAATTCTCAATCGGCAGGATCGCATAGTCCGCTTCTCCCTTATGAAGCGCCGCGAAGGTATCCTCAAACTGATACAGGCC
>JAZQEX010000090.1:0-13912 GCA_045539215.1 Eubacterium sp.
TGCATGCATATGACACCGGTCGATTATGTTGCAGATGCCATCGCCTATATTTCCAGGCGGCCGGAAGCGATCGGCCACGCATTTAATGTAATAAACCCACATCCGCTGCGTGCAAGGAATCTGGTCAATATGATCAGACAGTGCGGATATCCGATCCGCTATATTACATTCCTCAGATGGAGAAGCATGCTCAAATCAGCCAATTCCAGTGACAATTCACTTGCGATCCTGGAATGCCTGTTTGAATCCGGCACAGATGCCAACCCGGGCATTTTACGGCACTTCATCGGGAAAAACACAACATATGACACTTCAAACACCAGTCTTTTGCTGAATGGTACCGGCATTTCCTGTCCGCCGATTGACCGCAAACGGATTGCCGCTTATCTGAAACATTTTGCAAAACTGGGCTACATTCCGGTCAAATAAACCGGAGCTTAACTGCAAAGAGAAAAACATTATGAAAATCGGAATACCACGGGCACTTTTATATTACCGGTACGGAATCTTCTGGGAAACTTTTTTCCAGAAGCTTGGTCATGAGACCGTTTTAAGTCCCCGTACCAACAAAGACATCCTGACAAAGGGCGAACAGCTTTCCATCGATGAAAACTGTCTTTCCACAAAGCTGTTTTTCGGTCATGTTGCCGCTCTCGAAGACAAATGCGACTACTGCTTTGTTCCGCGCATTGCGAATCTTGGCGATGCAGGACGCTTCTGCTCGCGGTTCGAAGCGCTTCCGGATATGTGCAATAACATGTTCCGGGACAGTGATCTTAAGATCCTTCGTACCAACATCGATCCGGAGCAGCATGTTTCTGCCAAGCAAGGCTATTTAAAACTTGCCATGCAGCTTGGCGCAGGCAAAGCACAGGCCCTGGCTGCTTATGAGGCAGGCATGGCTGCGCAAATGGAAGATTTCCGAAAAAAAATCAAGCTCAATCGTGCCCTCCTGAAAAAGGAAGGCATTAAGGTGCTGGTTGTCAGCCACCCATATAATCTGTACGATGAGTACATCGGCGCACCGATCATCAAAAGCATCCGGAATCTGGATGCCATACCGATCTGTTCTGACGGCATTGATCCGAGAGAAGCCAGAAACAAGGCCTCTGAGATCGCCAAATACGTACCCTGGGTCGTAAGCAGAGAACTGCTTGGCGCGATCCAGACCTATCGTAACCAGATCGACGGGATCGTCCTGATCACTGCATTCCCGTGCGGGCCGGATTCCATGGTCAACGAAATGATCATCCGGCGGATCTCTCATGTGCCGATCTTAAATCTCCTGCTGGATTCACAGGACGGCAATGCCGGTATTGACACCAGACTGGAGAGCTTTATCGATATCATCCGATTCCGAAAAGAGGTGGAACAATAAATGTCCGCAAAACCATATAATCTGACTTATCCGCAACTGGGCAACTATGATATCCCCATTGGATTTCTGGTTCGAAAAGGCTTAGGCCTTGCCTATACCTCGCCGCCGCCAATGACCAAACAGACCATTGAGCTCGGTGCGAAACACAGTCCGGACTATGTCTGTGCACCATTCAAATGTATGATGGGCTGCTATATCGAAGCCATGGACAAAGGTGCCAATGTCATCATTCAGACCGGCGGCACATGTCGACTGGGGTATTATGGCGAGCTGCACGAACAGATCTTAAAAGACTTAGGCTATGATTTTAAGATCATGAACCTGACCCTTGCCCAATACGGCGGGATCATGGGAATCCTTGGCGGCATTAAAAAATACGCGCCAAAACGGAAATGGTCCCAAATCGCAAAGGTCATCCCTACTGTTGCCAAAATGATCAAATCCATTGACAAGGTAGAGGATTACATGCGAAAAAACATGGGGTTTGAAGATATCCCCGGCTCCTATGAAAAGATCTATAAGCACTTCCTCTCCAGACTGCGTCAGGCAGAAACCACAAAGGAAGTGGAGGAAATCTACGATCTGACCATGCGCAGCTTTTCGCGTCTGCCTTCACACAAGCCGGACGACCCGGTCCGTGTCGGGATCATCGGGGAATACTTCACCATCATGGATCCGTTTTCTAATCATGAGATTGAGAAAAAGATTGCGATGATGGGCGCGGAAGTACACCGCTGGATGGACCTTTCCCATAGTGTTCTCTCCTGCCCTGACGATAATGCACTCGACATGCTGCGCTCCTATGCCCGCTATGATCTCAAGCGCTTCCCATCCTCAATCTGGGTTGACAGTCAGCGCAAAAAGATCAAAAAATATGTCTCTGAAGACATGGGCGCATCTTCCGTCGCGACGATCGCCATGGCAGACCATTATGCTGCCAGCGGTTTTGACGGACTGGTACATGTAAAATCTTTCGGCTGTACGCCGGAGATGGATGCGATCCCGGTTCTCCATAACATCAGCGCGGATTATAAGATTCCGATCCTGTACCTGTCTTATGATACACAGAGCAGCGATACCGGCATCGAAACACGTGCAGAAGCTTTTTATGATATGATTTCAATGAGAAAAGAGGCCAAACAATCGTGAAAAAAGCATACCTTGGAATCGACATCGGTTCCATTTCCACAAAAGGCGTCATCATAGACGAAGAACATAATATCTTAGCAAGCGTTTATCTCTGGACCGAAGGCAACCCACTCGGCGCCTCCAAAAAGGTGATCCAGGAACTCGCTTCACAGATCGATTTAGACGAATGGACTGTTGTTGCCGCAGGCACGACCGGAAGCGCAAGAAAACTGGTCGGCGCCATGTGCAATGCCAGCATCGTTAAAAACGAGATCACGGCACATGCCGTCGGCACCACGACCCTGCATCCGGATGTTCGTACGATCTTAGAGATCGGCGGACAGGATTCTAAGATCATCTGTGTTGAAGACGGTGTTGCTGTTGATTATGCGATGAATACTCTTTGTGCGGCCGGCACCGGCTCATTTCTGACCAGCCAGGCCAGACGTCTCGGCGTTGATGTCGAAGAATTCGGCAAGATCGCCCTGGGCAGTAAAAACCCGACTCCGATCGCTGCAAGATGTACGGTATTCGCAGAGTCCGATCTGGTTCACAAGATCCAGATGGGTCACAAAAAAGAAGACATTATCGCAGGTCTTTGCAATGCGGTTGCAAACAATTATCTGAACAATATCGGCAAGGGCAAAAAGATCCTTCCGCCGATCGTATTCCAGGGCGGTGTCAGCAAAAATGAAGGCGTGGTCCGTGCTTTTGCCGATTCTCTCGGTGAAGAGATCATCGTCGATGAAAACGGACATCTGATGGGCTGCTACGGTGCTGCGATCCTGGCACACGGAAGCGGAATTGAAAAACCATTCTCCTTTGATGTTGCTGAAATGGAATTCGTCACACGTGAAGTGATCTGCGAGAATTGTCCGAACCACTGTGAGATCATCTGTGTATACAGAGACGGTGAGCTTATCGATTCCTGGGGTAACCGCTGTGAACGCGGTGAGATTCGAAGTTAAAGGAGGTTCCAGCATGCGAAAAAAGAACATTTCCAGAATTCTCTGCCTGGTTTTGGCAGCATCACTTACTTTCGCAGTCTCCGGATGCGGCATCAAAACATCAGAAGACCCTGCACCGGCCAGTCATACCAGTACGGAAAGCAGCGCTGATGATGATGTTGCAACCACCGGACCAATCTGGGCTTTCCTGGATGAGGAATCTGCCGCCCTCCAAAAGGACTTTGATGTCAGCAACATGAAATGTGTCCGACTGGATGTGGTTGAAACTTCTGAATCTATTTACAATACGACCGATCCCGATATCATCGAGCAGGTTTATAAGGCACTCGACAAAGTCAGTGTCACCGGCCTGACCACAGACCAGACCCCGAATGCGGACCAGAAATTCACCTTCATCGATAATGACGGCAAAGAATACAGCATCAGCTTTAATGATAACAATCTGGTTGGAAAAGACGGCATCTATCTGATCATTGGGGACGAAGATCTTTGGGATGCTGCGATCAATCTCCGCGAAAACGCGACAGAATCCTATACCGAAAGTACTGATAGTGAAGATGCCGATAGTTCGCTTTCCGGCGATCCGGAAGATCCTATGAACGGACGTGTAGAAGAATCATCCAAAACCACTTCTCATTTTTCCTATAAACAGGAATCATCCGCTGACGGAACAGAATATATTTTCGGCGACGCACTTGTGATCACGATCCCGCCGGATTGGGATGGAAAATACGCTTTCGAACAGGGAAATGATTACGTCACCTTCTATCACACAGACAGCCATGAAGCATGGATGGAATATGACGGAAGTGACGGCGGCGTTCTATTCGGTCTTTATTATTCGAAAGACAAAGAGGATTCCGAAAATGCAGAATATCTCGGCCTTGCCAGAGACGGCGGATATTACTACTTAAGCTTCCCGTCTGATATGCAGGCATACATGGATGATGAAAGCATTGTTCAGGACTATGCCTCTCTGGCTGAAGAAGTCGATTCCATCGCCGCAAATGCGTTCAGCACCATTTCTGATTAATACTTTGTTGTTAAACAAAAAAGATCTGAGAAGTTTCCTTCTCAGATCTCTTTTTGTTTGTTTTGATTTTACCAGTCTGTGTAGATATCAACCGTACCGCTTGCACAGCCTGAGTCATATACCTTTGCCTGTCCAAGCGATGTATCTACTACTGTTCCCTTCGACAGATCACTGCTTGCAACGCAGATATAACCATCTGAATCACGAATCGTGCCGTCTTCTGCTACATGACGCCCCGGAATATTCAGTCCGCCACCCGGCAGAACCTTCTGGGAATAATAGGTTTCTCTGTGACCGCCGTAGTAAACAACACCCTTGTACTTTGTCAGCCCGCCACTGCTTGTTGTGTAACTTGAAGAAGATGAACTGGAACTGTAGCTGTAGTCATCACTGTCAGATGAGCTGTCAGAAGTCTGTTCCTGCGCTGCTGCCGCCGCCGCTGCTGCACGCGCTTCAGCTTCTGCTGCTGCGCGCTGTCTTGCCTGCTCTGCTGCGATCTCTTCCTTTTTCGCCTGAATCTGGCCATTTACCTGATTCAGATCTGCCTGAACAGCTGCTGCCTGTGCTTCAAGTTCACCACGCTTTGACTGCAACTCGGATTTCTTTGATTCGAGTTCTTCCTGCGCTACGATCAGCGCTGCCTCTTTTTCTTCAAGTACTTTTTCCTGCTCTTCTACCGTTTTATGAATCGCTTTGTATTCTTCCAACTGGTCAGCATAGGATTTTTCAAGGTTCTTTGCAACATCGATCGCACTGAAGATTTCTGCCATGGAAGAAGAAGATAATATCATGTCCAGCGAAGAATAGGATCCTTTTTCGTACATGACCTGGATCTGGTTCGCTGTCTTTTCCTTCTGCATCTCCTCATTCGCTTTTGCGATCGCGAGCTGCTCTCTTGTCATCTCGATATCGTTCTGGGTCGCTTCTAATTCAGCATTACCAGTCTCGATATCAGCTTCAATCGATGCGATCTGCCCGGAAAGCGCGTTAATACTCTGATTCACGCTAGACGCTTCCTGCTGCAGTTGATTTGACTGCTCCTGAAGTGAGGATAATGTCTCCGCCATTGCCGGAACGCCCGGACAAAGTGCGGCACATACGACACAAGCAACCAAAGCCTTTCGCATCCTGCGAAAACTAGCTTGCATTATGATATTCCTTTCTTACAATACCCACTTTATATAATCTGTCTCAACCCAACTTATTTCCTGTAAGTTTCAAATTTGTTACAAAAGTGTTACCGAAAGTGTTCTATGATAATAGCATATCCCCCACTATATGTCAAATTTTCGCCTTTCTGCATGGGAAGCGTTCCACTCACATGCACGATTTTGCTGATGCAATCGAAAGAATACTCTTGCGTCACGACACGATTTTCGCTACGATTATTCTATATCTGATTTTGTACTTCGAGGTAATTTTCATGAAACGTATTGCACTTTTTCTGGCACTGGCTGCAGGTCTGCTTTGGGGCAGCACAGGGCCATTTGTCCGGATCCTTTCCGCGGGCGGTCTTGATAATGTCACGATCTTTTTTGCACGTGTACTGATCGCCTCGATCATACTGTTTATTGCCTTTATGGTAAAAAACAGATCACTCTTTAAATTCCGGCTAAAAGACATCTGGATCTTCCTGGTCTATAGCTGTATCGCAACGACCGGACTGAACATCTGTTATAATGTTTCGATCGTAAATATGTCGCTGTCATTTGCAGCGGTCCTGCTGGCACTGGCCCCGGTCTATGTGGTCTTTCTGGCTTATTTCTTATTTAAGGAAGCAATTACCGCAAAGAAGATCATCTGTGTGATCCTTGCCGTATTTGGCAGCGTGCTTGTAAGTGGATTTTTAGAGATGGCAGGCAATGTCAGCTACCGGCCGATCCATGTCATGATCGGTGTGCTCTCCGGCATCCTGTATGCAGTCCAGGTCACTTTTTCACGCCTTTCCAGCGAACATGGATATAAATCTTTCACACTAGTATTTTACTGTATGCTCTTTGCGACGATCCTGCTTGCACCATTTGCAAACTGGCATGCGATCGGACATTATGTACAGGCAGCACCGCTGCCGCATATCGGCATCCTGATCGTCCACTCTTTACTGGCTGCGGTCATTCCGTATATCTTTATCAATACTGCACTTGCAAAAGCGGAGGCAGGCATCTGCACGATTCTCTGTTCTGCAGGCGAACCGACAGCTGCTACGCTTTATGGCGCACTCTTCTTCGCTGAGATCCCGTCCGCATTGTCATTCGGCGGATTGGTCCTTACGATCATCGCACTGTCCCTGCTGCTAGCACCGGGCAGGAAAAAGGCAGCGTCAAATTCATAACATCAAAAGGGCTGCCGCTTATGCGACAGCCCTTTTTTGAGGAGACCTCTGTCTCCTATTTCAGAAATTCTTTCATTTCTTTGGCAATTCTCTCGTACTCGAAGTCGTGTACATAGTGTCCGCAGTCTAATTCTGTAAGTATGCCGTTTTCGGAAGCATCCGTCATTGCCTGTGAACTCTTTTCCCAGTTCTCATCAAATTCCGTACTGTCATGCGAAATATACAAAAGCATTGGTACGTTTGGCAATGGCGCTGCGCTCAGTTCCCGGTTCACAGCAATCGTATTATTAATATCGCTCTCTCTTATAACGGATTCATTAAGGAGCTTTCTGCAGCAGATTTCAGTGAATAATTTATCTTCCTCTTTCGTAAGTGTCCCTGATTGATCCAGGCTTCCGATACGCAATAAGCCAGTTACCTTTTCAAACTTGTTTATTCCAACGGCAAGCTTTGTGAGTTTTTCTTCTTTTCGAAGTGTTTCTTCATCTTCACAGTTCGGCGTACACATATCCAGACCGACGATTGCTTCTACTTCATCGGGGTATTTTTGCGCCCACAGTGTCGCCTCGTACCCCGACATCGAATGAGCACATAAGACATACGGTGCTTCAATGCCTGCATTTTCGAGGGCTTCCCTGTCCTGACGCAGTATAGTATCCATATCGCGATCCCCATCAACAATATCACTGAACCCATAGCCAAATCTTTCAACAACGACTATCCTGTATTCATCACTCAGTCTTGTGTAAAGTGCTTTGAAATCCAGGATCGGAGACGATGTCCCCCACCCTGACAGGAAAACGATCGTGTGTCCGCCTTCTCCTTCGGTGTAGACACTCATATTATGGCCGTCCACCTCAATAAGTTGGCCCAGGGGAGTATTGTATAGCTCCTGGTTTTTTCTGAGCATGATCTGATTATATATCGTCATGATGATCAGAAATGCTGCCAGCAGTAACAAGAGAACAAGAATTACTTTCCCTATTATTTTCAACACTTTTTTCATGAGTAATCCTCCGCTTTGATCATTGTCATCTTCCACGTCAAGAGACAAAAGGAGACAGGAGAACCATCCCCCTGTCTCCGTACACGCGACTCATCTTTTATCTGATATCGATGTCTCCGGCACTTGATCTGACTTCAATCTTCAGCCCGTCTTTTCCGGATTGCTGATAAGAAGAATCTTTAAATTTATTATCTCCGAATCTGATTTCTCCGGCGCTTGCTTTTAAGTCAATATTGTAATCTGCCAGGTTCTCAGTCTCTGTCATAACAAAATTTCCGGCGCTTACCTTCGCATACAGATCCTGTACCGCACATTTGCTGAGTTCAACATCTCCTGCGCTGTTACCGATCGTTACTTTTTTCACTGCGGTGTTTTCCAGGTCCAGATCACCTGCTGAACAATCAAACTGTGCACCTCTGATTGCGGAGTTGTTCACATCAATGTCACCGGCAGAGTTTTTTGCATCAAGTGTATTAACAGTGACGTTTTCTAAGTCAAAGTCTCCGGCAGAAGCATGTCCTGTCAAAGTGTCAATTGTAAGGTCCTTGACAAGTGTATCTCCGGCGCCGTTTTTAAAGGAAAGCGTTCCGATCTGTGTCCCCTCCGGGACTGTAATGACCATCTTTGCTTTAACCGACACATTGAAATGTTTTTTGATAAAATCTTCTAATGTTTCTACTGAAAAGCCTTCCTGTGTAATATACAATGTGCCATCTTTGACTTCTCCATACGGCTGGAATATATCATCACTCAGATAATACATGACGCTGTAATCCTGTCCGGTCTTAATGTTGATGTCAAATGCTCCGGTTGCGATGTCAATGTTCTCAAACGGAATGAATTTACCGTCTTGCTGCGTCCCCTCCAGCGGGATCATTTCGTATCTGCTTTCGTCGATTTCATCAACTGCGTCATCATCATCGCTGCCTTCGATATCGTCAGCTGCGTCTGCGTCTTCGATATCATCCGCATCATAATCCGGGTCATCGGCCTCAAATGTATCATCTGCGTCTAAATCATCTATGTCGTCATCATCGTCTACAAATTCATCTCTTAATTCATCTCGAATCTCCTGTTCGATCCGATGCTGTCTGGGTGCCCGGTGTCCGTGCCAGATGCTTCCGCCTATGATGCATGCTACTGTGATCAGGGCGATCAGCCACAAATATTTTTTCCTATTCATGATAAATCCTCCTGTCTATGCTTCAAAAACATGCTTGCCAAATGTCTTGCTGATAAATGCGTGGACGATTCCTGCAACCGGCCAGATGATCCACGTGGTTCCCCAACGGAATGTCAGGAAGCTGACGACCAGATAGAGACAGGTGATCGTCGGCCAGTATACCGGCATAAACTTCGAAAGGTATTCGTTTTCATAAATGATCACATCTTCCGGTCCACCCTGGTTCTTCTGTGTACTCTCCGCACCTTCCTGCTGCGCCTGATCTGCTCTGTACTGAACTTTTAACAGACGGCCAAGTCCGCCTTTCTGGCGTCCGGCGAGAACAAACAGAAAGACTGCTGCTCCTGCCAGGAACAGGCAGACAGCGCCTGCGATGTTCCCGAAAAATCCGTTTGTCACTTGTAAAAAGGAGAAAATTGCGGCGGGGAGCGCACTTAAGATACACAGAACGATTCCAACGATGATCAGGATCGTATGGGTGCTGCGATATTCTTTGTACTGCATCTTAACATATTCCTGTGCGCTGTAATCTAACCGGCAATTCTCTTTCCACATGTAGGAATACTCCCGTTCCTGCAGTCCGGAGAAGATCAGCATTCCCAGTCCGCCTGCCAGCATCAGAAATAAGAGGATCAGTCCGATCACGGCAAAAAACTTCGCAAGTCCGCCGCCGGCTGTAACCGGGATTCCTGATAAAATAATAAACGGTACGGCCGAAACGATCAGGAAAAAAATCCCGAATGCTCCCATGTAGGAAAGGCGTGTTCTGCCTTTGATATAGCCGTCTACTTCTTCAAACGAAACCACGCGCTGTGCTTCTTCTGTCGGTTCCTGGTCTACGAAGGAGCGGATCCCGAGTTCCTCCGCAATCTCTTCCAGGTTTCCGAATTCGGAAATCACGATTCCGACAGCTTCGTTTTCCGATTTGCCTTCTTCAATCAGTTCGTTATATTTATCTTCCATCATCTGCCCAAGTTCTGTCTTAGCCCTGGTCACTTCAGGTGTTCTCGGGAGGTGGGCAAACATGGTTTCCAGATAGGTTTTTATCGCTTCCATCATCTTCCTCCTGTTTTTTTGTAAGCGTCATTTTCTGTATCAATTTCCCTATTGTAAGTGCAATCATTGTGATGAGCATTCGTCATCCTCCTTGCGGATGAATCGCTCGATCACTTCCTTTGTCAGATTCCATTCATTGCATTTTTCCCGGTAGTAATCAAGTCCGCTATCTGTGACACGATAATAGGTTCTTCTCTTTCCGCTTTCCGCGTCTACTGAATATGACTCGATGTACCCGTTTTTTTCCATCCGTGTGAACGCTGAGTATAATGTTGTCTGCTTGATGATATACTTCTCATCGGACAGTTCCTTGATCTTTTTTGATATCTCGTATCCGTAAGAAGGCCCGTCCAGAAGCAGGTATAGGATAATCGTATCATTGTACCCACGGATCACATCACTGCTGATACTAACCATGATGCCTCCTTTCTGCCCAAATTCACTTGTTTTCCTATCTAACTTTTGCCTCAATACTTCGTCTGTCGATATATCGTCTGGCGTTGCATCGTCTATCGTAGTACGTCTGTCGTAGTAAATATAACATGCCAATATTTGTCTGTCAAGGGGCTGTGAAAAGAATTCTATACGCAAGCAAAATGGGCTGGCATGATAACAAAACCGCCTGCAGCATTTCTGCTACAGGCGGTTCAAACACAATCTTTATTCTATTACATACCTTATTTCAGCGACTCGCCCAGTTCAATAAACGTCCGGATGCTCTCCGGCACTTCTCCGATTGGCTTGCCCATCTGCCAGCTTGCGATCACTTCGCCATGCGGCAGAAAGTCGTCAACGTTTTCAGCGGTGATGATAGATCCCTTTGTCAGGGTTTCTTCCGGGACTTCTTTCCCCTGGATCAGGTCATATGCCTGCATCACGGAATAGTAGCCCTGCAGAAGCGACCAGTCATAGATCGTGGAATACATCTTTCCTTCCTGAATGGATTGCAGCGCGATGATGTTTCCGTCAAGACCTGACACAACAACGCCGTCCTCTCCGCCAACAGGATGCCCGCTTTCTTCCAATGCGGTCACTGCACCCATAGCCATCAGATCGTTACAGCAGATGACACCATCAATCTGCGGATGCGCCTGAACGATATCAGCCATCGTGTCTACCGCTGTATCCTGATCATAGTTTGCGCTCTGCTCTTCTACGATCGTCATGTCCGGATGCTCCGCGATCGCACGCTCGATTCCTGCTGTACGCTGCTGGGAGGAACTTGCACCATCAATGCCACGAAGCACAACGACATTCCCTTTTCCACCCATATGCTCGCAAACGTCAAAGGCAAGTTCGTAAGCAAGCTCTTCATAGTCTTCTCCGACAAAATTCGGCATATATTCTTTGACGTCATCGCCCCAGACATTCGTAATTTCCGTATCTGCCGTCACAAACGGAATGCCGGCCTCATGCACTGTATTGACTGCGCCGCTGACACCATTAGAATCATTGGCTGTCAGGATCACTGCATCAGCGCCTGCCGATATCATATTTTCAATCTTGGTAACCTGGCCTTCTATGTCTGTTTCCGTTGTCGTATTGTCCACTCTTACATTGATCCCAAGATCCTGTCCTGCCAGCATCGCACCATAGGCAATATCCTGAAAATGTGCGTTGGTCGCAGTTTTCAAAACGATTCCCACGGTCAAATCCGATGAATTTTGCGCTTCTGTTCCGCTACTCTCTGGAGTTCCACTACTGCTTCCACATGCTGTCATGCCCAGGATCATGCCTGCTGCCAGCACGGATGCCAGTATCATTCCTGTTCCTTTTCTCATGCCAATCCCCTCCTAAAAATCAATCTCTTATCCGTTTTCATGCTTCAGCAACACTGCCGGGCTGCTTTATACAACACTGCCGGGCTGCTAACCGATTTCCAGTTCCGATAAACGCTTATCTTTAATTGAAGAATAGCAGAAAATCAAAATCCAACTGATTCAGTTTGTATCCCAATTTGATGCGAAACCGGCATTATAGTATCCTGTCGGTAACCACCAAAAATCCCCTTATCCATGCCCTGTAACTCATTAATGACTCACATTTTGTATCCATCACATAAACTTCATGGTATACTTTGTAAATCACAACAGCCACGAAAAAATGAAATCATACAGGAGACAACTAACATGGCACAGTTAAGGCTCTATCAACCACCCATTTCAAAAGAACTGTATCAGGAGCGCTTTGGTTTTCCGGATAACATCGTGCGTGTGACAGCCGGAGCCGGCGGCGAGGCACTTTTAATCTTCGGAAGCGAAAAGACAGCTCTGATCGACTGCGGCATGGCATGTTTTCAAAAAGATCTGATCTACAACATTCATACGGTATTTCTGAACCGCTATCTGGAAGACGGCTGTGTTTATACCCTGGACTACATTTTCTGCACACACTCACACTATGATCACATCGGCGCGCTTGCTGCCGTCAAAAAGGAATGGCCAAATGCGATCACTTGTGCCAGTGCATATGCGAAAAAAGTATTCAGCCGGCCTGGAGCGATCAAAACCATGCAGGAAATGAGCAATGCCGCCGGCCGCGATTACACGAATGCAGAAGAAATTGAAATCGCATTTGAATACATGCAGGTCGATCAGGTACTTTCCGAAGGCGATCGCATCAGTCTGGGCGAGGAGTCTATCCTTGTCCTGGAAACACCAGGGCATACAAACTGCAGCCTAAGCTATGCGCTCGAACCACAGCGGATACTGTTCCTTTCTGAAAGCACCGGTACACTCAGCCCGGAAAACACAGCGCAGTCTGCGATCCTGAAGCACTATTATGAAGGATATGAAAGTATCCGAAAATGCAAAGCCTACGGTGCCAAACGCCTCATCATTCCGCATTGCGGGCTAATCCCCGCAGACTTCAATGATACTTTCTGGGAACTGGCTAAAGAGGATATGGAATCGATCGTGCAGTTCCTGTCCGAAAGACAAAATAAGATGACCGACGAAGAAATCATGGAAGATTACACAAGACTCTACTATGTTGGTCAGAGGCAAAAAGAACAACCCCGGGAGGCTTTTCTGCTCAATGCCGTATACCAGTTAAAAGCTGCGGCTGAAGAGATTGAACGTAGAAAAAAAGACAGCTGACGTTTTTCGTCAACTGTCTTCTTTTTCTTACTTTTTTATCTTTTCCTTTTACAGATCTAGCTTCAGATCTTCATCGGTGAATACGCCACCGGCCTTAAACAGCTTACCGATAATACCGCTTAAGACTGCCGGCAGGATAAAGGAGATCAGGATCAGTCCGAGCCAATCCATTCCCGTGATCGCTGCCTTGGTTCCTGCTGCGATGTCGTTCATCCATCCGGTAAACACACCAATCTGGCCAACCAGACCACAGGTTCCCATACCGGAGGAAACCGCTGCGCCGTTCATTTCCAAGTGGAATACGCAGGTTGCAAGCGGTCCCGTAATCGCGGATGTGATGATTGCGGGCAGCCATATCGATGGCTTCTTAACAATGTTACCCATTTGCAGCATACTCGTTCCGATACCCTGTGCCAGCAATCCGCCAACGCCATTTGCCTTGAAGCTGACGATCGCAAAGCCGATCATGTTCGCACAGCATCCTGCAAGTGCCGCGCCGCCAGCCAATCCTGTCAGACCGATCGCCGCACAGATCGCAGCCGAGCTGATTGGCAGTGTCAATGCGATACCGACCGCTACCGCCACGATAATACCCATCAGGAACGGACGAAGTTCTGTCGCCCACATGATACCGTTTCCTGCTGCCTGTGCAGCTGCTCCGATGTAAGGCGCAATGCCCATCGACAGCAATCAAGTCGGAGGCCAAGCGGTCTTAGGAAGACAAGACCTG
>JAZQEX010000091.1:0-2342 GCA_045539215.1 Eubacterium sp.
GAACGATATACAGAAACGGATAATGATCTTAAAAATGGGATCAATAATACCGGGAATTTTATAGGCGCCGGGAGTGATGGGTTCAACTCGATTGGCAATCGAGATTCTGGAAGTAGAAACACAAGCGGTTCACAAACGGGTTATGAAACTGGCGCTGTTAATACGAACAGCGGAGCACATGCATCATCTCCGACTGGTCAAACCGTAACGGCACATGCAGGTGAAGGTGGTTCATCTGTTACTGCTGCAGCATCTGGAAGTAAGGAAACCAGCGCTGCCGCAACCGATATCGGCGCAAAAATCGGGAAAGCCATCGAAACCACAGAGACAGGCGATGGTGATGGTATGGCATTGCTGGCAATCATCCTGCTGGTCTTTGCGTTAGGCGCAATACTCTCCCAGCTTCCTCAGGACACGCTGTTTACAGAAGGTATAACTGAAACGAGCCGAGAGGAAAAGGAAGATACGTTATCAAAAGCGTATGTCCAAATGAAGCTTGATTCGCGTGTAGATATCATTGATACACTCGATGAAGAATTTGACTGCGGCGCAACGTTTTTGGATAAGAGCACACTAATCAATAACATGAAGACTCTCTCGGAAGACGCGGATAGTTTCGAATTTGTGACAGAAGCGCCGAAAGAAGATTACCAGCATAAGGCATGCAATATCACGATCCGTTTTTCTCCGGATGTGAGCGAGATGACAGATAACATCACTGCATATACAGGTGCGGTTGACTCAACGATCGGATATTACAATACAAGTTTCATCAATAAGTATGTTGAAGATCCGGAACAGTATTACCATGATGGCCTTGAAGAAGGGAAGGATACCACCTTTGATACCCGTCTTTTAGAAAAGATCCTGGAATCAGAAGAATATCAGGCAGAGATGACAGAAGTATTAAAGGAACTGGAAAAAGGCGAGCTGCTTCGCTATGAATCAGACACGGATATTTACTCTTTCTCTGAAAATGCAAAAGAGCTGTTCAAGCAGATCGATGGAGCGCAGACAGACTATGGCGGTGACGAAGCGGTAGCATTGATCGCAAAGAACGCTGATACCTATTTCGAGCTTGATCTGGAACCGGAACGATGGGACGGCATGGACACCGTGACGATCACAGAAGAAGAGACGGAAGAAGTCACAGAAACCCAAACGGTGAAAGTGCCCGTATATAACGCTAGCGGGCAGATCGTTGAATATCAGACTCAGGAAAAAGAGGTCATTGTCGAACCGCCGGTTAAATACCAGAAGGTAACTGCGACAGTGACGATCCCGATCTATTACGGACTGCTTGCTTATAGAGAAGATGACATCAAGGATGTGATTCAGAGCGTTGTAGGGCAGCCGTACTGTAAAGATGCGGAAGATGATGACTACCATGCATGCACATATGATTTTGCGACAGAACTTGTCTACAATACGATGAGCGAGTATTACAGCATATATCAGATAGAATATAACCATAAGACATTTGAGCAGGACGGGAATGCCCTTACGGATGACACGTATGGCCAGATAACATCCTCGCAGAATGTCCGGATTCTGGATAACAGAGAAGAGATCTTCGCACCATTGCTCAAGGCATATCCTGGGCTCACGATTCCTATTTACGGTTTGGAAGGATATCAGCGGAGGATGCTGATGACAGGTGTTCTGCCTGCGTCCTACAGCGGATCGGTAACGCCTGCCAGCTCACTCTATGAAGTGCTGAACTCGCTGGAAGTTTGGAGACATGTGAAAAGCCTGCTCGATGCCGGAATCATCCATGGCGATTATCCGTACCAGTGCACAACATTTGTACTTGCATGGCTGCACGATCACTACGGGATGACAAATCTTTCCGCAAGAGATGGCGCAAAGCTGGCAGATTCTCTTGCAGGGACCAACGGCATGACATATCTTGCGGGACCTGCACCGGGCGCAGTCGTCTCGCTGAGCGCTACAAAAGGCAATCCTAACGGACATGTGCTTGTAATCGAGTCGGTTGATGCCGCGTCAAATAAAATCGTTGTGGCGGAGGGAAACTACACAACGAATAAAGCGATACAGGGAACGATCAACACCCCAGTAGTCAGACAGACATACACATTTGAGCAGTGGAACGCACGCGTGTTTTATCGTGATCCGGTTTATGTCGGAATGCCTAGCTGAGAATGAGAAGCACCGTATACATTGGCAGAGACGAGAATATGACACCAAATAACCTACAAACAAATTGATGTATGCATTGTTGTAGGTCAAATTATAAGTGAAAGCATAACCTACATATACCTCATATAATTGCGCATTGTAGGTTAAAATGGGAGATTCGTATGTCTGTGGTATTAGATGCT
>JAZQEX010000092.1:0-21022 GCA_045539215.1 Eubacterium sp.
TGCAAGATTAAGCAATTGTACTCTTTTATTTATAAAAGAGATGAATCATATAAAAAAGAAATGTGTTATAATAACTCTGTATCGTGATATGCATTTACTGCCGACACCATGAATGACAGTATAGAACAGACCTAAAACTGACAGCAAAGATGAGACCTTTTGGAGGATAGGAAATGAATATCGCAATCGTTGATGATGATGAAAAAATACTTAAGACAGCCGGGCAACTGCTGGAAACTTATGGGGCCGATCATGGCCTTTCTTTGGAGTGCAGCTTTTATCAGCAGGTTGAAGAATATATCCGTTCGCTGAGCAGAATGAGATATGCAGTGGTCCTGATGGATGTCAATTTTATTGGTCAGGAGAAAAACGGTATCGAAGCGGCGGCAGAGCTACGTAAGATTGATCCGGAGTGTATTCTGATCTTTTTGACAGACAGTGAAGGACATATGCCGGATGCTTTTTCCGTGCATGCATTTTCCTATATTTTAAAAGATAAATTCGAAGAGTCTTTGGATCGGGTCATGGATGATGCGGTCCGTCTTTTGCCGACAGCAAAGATGCTGACGATCTCTTCAAGCCGACAGGCATTGCAGCTTTACTACAGTGATATTATGTATGGTTGTACAGACGGACATTATATTATCCTGACGGATGTGCGCGGAAAAGAATGGCGTACACGGATGACGTTTGCTGATCTTACAAAAAAACTGAGTATTGATGATGGCTTTTTGATCATAAACAAGGGTATTGTAGTTAATATGAATCAGATCAGTGCCATCCGGAAAAAGGATTGTGTCATGAATGACAGCAAGATTTTTCCGGTGCGTGTCAGAGACAGTTCTAGTATTGCGCAGATCTGGCGCAATTATATGTTTGACTCTATTCGACGAGAGCAGAGAGGTGCGCAGAAAGGATCTGAGGAATGAGTCTTGCGGTCTTTATGCAATATTTCTTTTCTTATTATACTGTTCTGGGATTTATACCGGCAGCGATTCTCTGTTATATGCCAATGAAAAATCAGCTCCGGTTCTCGGTTAGACGGATCGTACGCGACTGTGCGGTCTTATTTGTGATCGCTTATATCGGATTACAGATAATGGATCTGAAAGCGCCGTGGCTTGATGACACGATCATGTTGCTGCCATTCCTGGTCGTTGTCTTCATCTACTATATTTTCTCGGTTAAGGCAATGCTTTCCCAGTGTGCGGCGATCTTTGTCGCGGTCTGTACGTTATGTGCCATTCCGGCATGTTTCATGGCACTGCTTTCAAATATCTTTAATCCGGCCGCAGATAATCTGGAGCTCACATTTATATTTGAATTGATCGAAATCGGACTGATGGTGCTGATCTGTGTTTTGTTTATGCCGGCATTCCGGAACGGTGGCAGCATGATCGTCGATCATCTCGGTCAGCCGTGGATCTGGATCGCGACATTGCCGTATTCGACACTCGTATATGTGCTTTTAGTAGTGATTTCTCTGGACCAGTTTGGTCTGCCGAGGATTCCGTTTGGAAGAGAGATATTTATCACGATCTTTGCCAGCTTGTCGGTACTGTATGTTTTCTCGGTCATCTTTTTTGCGAGTGTATGCCGACACATTTTACAGGAAGAGCGTTTCCGGACACGTGATGTAGTCTACAGGATTCAGAAAAAGCAGTACGAGGAGATGAAGTCTTTCCTGGATCGTATGCATGTATTTCGTCATGATACACGTCATGTCATGCGGACGATCGCTGAGCTTGCGAATGCCGGTGATGTAAAGGCAATTCAGAATTATCTGAATGAAAAAAACGTGACGATGCCGGATACGCCGGTACGTAATTACTGTGATAACAGTATTCTGAATGCGGTTCTGAATTATTATCTGGAAGAAGCAGAGAGCAATGAGATCACAATGGATATAAAGATCAATCTGCCAAATCTGACAGACCGACAGGCGGTCGATCTTTCAGGCCTCCTGGCAAACCTTTTGGAAAACGCGATCCTGTCTTCGCTGGAGATTCCGGTGGAAGAGCGACAGATGGATCTTACCGTACGTACAGTGAATAATAGTACCATTTATATTGTAGAGACCAATAACTTCAACGGAAAAGTAAAAATGCGCCGGGGTGAGTACCAGAGCACCAGGATCGGAAGCGGCGGATCCGGAATCGGTATGCGCTCTATGCGTGCGGTAACAGAGCGTTACCGGGGAACGATGAAAGCATATCATGAAGGAAAGAAGTTCTTTATTGATATCATGATGAATGTTGAAAAACATGGTGAGTAAAACATGTCATACAATTTTTTTGCAACGATCTCGCGCATGAAATATATTCAGCGATGGGCTCTGATGAGAAATTCAAGACCGGAGAACCTGAGTGAGCATTCACTTGAGGTGGCGATGATCGCACATGCCCTGTGTACGATCGGAAATGTTCGTTACGGACGGAAGCTGGATGGAGAAAAGGCTGCATTGATCAGCCTTTATCATGATGCTTCCGAGATCATTACGGGCGATATGCCGACTCCTGTAAAATATTTTAATCATGATATCCGGGACGCATATAAAGAAGTAGAAGAAAAGGCGGAAGGCAGATTGCTCTCACAGCTCCCGGATGATCTGCGGCCGGAATATGAGCGGATCTTTCGTATGGAGGAGGCATTTTCTGCGGCCGGGGCGGCGGACGTCGATCCGGAGGAAGCGGCAAGGCTGGAAGAGGCGCGCAAAGAGGAGCAGTACATGCGTGAGCTTGTGAAGGCAGCAGATAAGATCTCTGCAATGATCAAGTGTATTGCGGAGGAGACTTCCGGGAATGCGGAGTTCCGTACTGCGCAGAAGACGATCGAGGCAGCACTAGCCGAGATGAAAGAGACGCATCCGGAAGTGCGTGACTTTATGGATGAATTCGTTGAGCCATATGGGAACACGCTTGATGAGCTGTTGTCGTAACATTTCTGTAATAGTACACGGTACCCGGATTAATTGTCAGAATATTCTGCATATTATATAGGTCAATTGCGACAAATTAAAAAATAAATCAATAATTTTCGGAAAATGTATTGACAAATTGTATTTTTGGCAATACAATAAAGACAACAAAAGAGTCTTTTGATTATATAGAGCAGCGGAGGTAAGGTCCAATGAAAATGTAATCGGACGATATAGAAGAAAGGAGGTTATAAAGTGAAACTTCGGGAAATTTCATAAGAGCCATCTGATGTGGGTGTAAAACATCAGATGGCTTTTTTCATTGTATAAAAATAGCGTATAAGCTTACGGATTGCTACGCTGCTGGGGCAGCTCTCGCAATCCTAACGTCTTTTCGCAACTCGCCCCGCTCACTTTGTTTCGCGGGGCTTTATTGCTCAAATCCGTTGCCCTCATAAAAAAAGAGAAAAGAGTCATTTATGACTCTTTTCTTCTTTTCCTTGTTCGGAGCTTATACGCTTTAATTATTCACCGAATGATGAATCTGTGGTGTGTCTTTCTGAATGGCTTCAAAACTGTAGCCGTTTTCTTTTCCGTAATCGATCACACGTTGCAGCTGATCAGCTGTGGTCTGTTTCTGGTTGGTATCATGCATCAGTACGACGTTTGGCTTGGACGGGTTCAGACCATCGATGATACTGTTGTAAATGTCATCTGCGTCAAGGTTGTTTCCATTGGCATCGAGCGATGTGACGTTCCAGTCCATATACTGATAGCCTGCGGCCGGAACCATCTCGACAAGTTCTGACATAATACCGGTGCAATATTTTTCGCTGACGGTATTAGAGCTGCCGCCGAGGAACCGGGTAGTAAATGCCTTGTATCCAAAGTCTGCCTGCAGCATGTCATCCAGCTTTTTGATGTTCTCCATGTAGGCTTCCGGTGAAGAATAAACTTCGTTGTATTCATGTGAATAGCCATGGATCGCAACGGTATGTCCTTCGTCAAACTCACGCTGGAGCATCGGCTTGGTTTTTTCATCGTATGCGCAGATGAAGAACGTTGCCTTGATGCCGTTATCTTTTAAGATATCGAGGATCTGCGGAGTGACTTTATCACTCGGGCCGTCATCGAATGTCAGGTAGATGACGCCTGCGCCGGTCTTATCCGTCAGGACATTGACGATTCGTGTGGCTTCACCGACGTTTCCTGCCTGATCGCTCGCGGTATACTTGATCGCATAAGTCCCGATCGTATCGGTGTCAACAGTTCCGCTGACTTTGGTCGCGCCGGTCAGATCGCCGTCGGTATTATCGGTAGTCGTGAAACCGGGCTCTTCAAATTTTTCGCCCTTTTTCAGATCGATCGTCGTGTTTCCGTTCAGCTTGATGACCGGAGGCTCGGCTGCCGTGACATGTACTGTACGGGTCGCCTCGTAATCAGCAAACTTCAGATCCAAGGTATATTTAATTGTGTAGTCACCGGCAGTGTTGGGGTCGACAGATCCTTCGGTCTTGATCTTCTTCATCCACTTTTTGGAATTCTTGGCTTTATCCTTGACCGTGATCACAACACCGGGATCTTCCCAGGTGTAACCTTGCTCAAGTGTCTGTTCTATAGGGGCTGCCGCCTGGAATGTGACTTTTGTTTTCTGTGTATGAGCCCGCGTGGCAGTGGTAAAGATAATTAAAAACAGGATTACTGCGACGATCACGACGTAAGCCGGATTGATGTAGACTCTGCGTCTGCTCCGTTTCCATTGCCGGCGGGAACGGCTGCTTATCATGTATTAATAACCTTCTTTCTGAATGGATTTTTCTTCAGTGCTGTACTATTATAGTATATATCGTTTCAGAAAAAAAGGGGTCTTTATATAAAATTTAGAAGGAAAAAAAGGGAGCATTTTAGAAAAAATGTCTATTAAGGAAATAGCAAAAAGGGCAGGAGTGTCATCATCGACGGTGTCCCGCGTTTTGAATAATCCGGATTATCGCTGTTCAAAGGAAGGCGTGCGTGAGCGCATCTGGGAGGCGGCCATTGCGATGGGGTATGTGCCAAATGAGGCAGCCAGAAGCCTAAGAAGCGGAAAAGCCGGCGAAAAAAGGGAACTGCACCGGATCCGAATCCTTATGACGAGGATGGATACGGCGCATGAGGATCCGTTCTTCGCAGATCTTTTACGCGTGATCGAGAGTGAGATCCATGCGAATCAGTGTGTCCTGGAAAAAATCTGGTATCAGCCGGTATTTTCGGATGATAAGAAGTGCATGTATGTGAACTTAAGCGATCTGATCGATGAGATGCATGCGGATTTTTCGACAAAAGAGGACGGGCTGATCATCATCGGAAAATGCAACGAAAAGGCGCTTGCGCTTTTGAATGCGCGGTACCGCGGCGTGGTTTCTGTTAATCGGAATTCTACGAACTATCTTGTGGATGAGGTGACTTGCGACGGAAAGAAGATCGCTGCGTTGGCGGTGGAATATCTGATCTCGCTCGGGCACAGGAGCATTGGATATGTCGGAAGCTGTTATCGCGAGGCGCGATACCGGGGATATCAGGAGACGCTCTACCGGCATGAGATCGATGTGGATCCGGGGTTTGTAGTCGAGACAGGCCAGACCGAAGAAGAAGGCTTTCAGGCGATGGAACAGTTTCTTGCCAAAGAGCATAAGCCGGTGGCAATATACTGTGCGAATGACATTACGGCCATTGGTATGTTAAAATGCCTGAAGAAGCAAAAGAAAAACACGTACAGGCCTGCGATCATCGCAAGTGATGATATCGATGAGGCGCAGCAGACACAGCCGATGCTGACGACGGTACGGCTGCCACGCGACGAGATGGGACGACTCGCGATGACGATCCTTTTGGACCGGCTTGGCGGCGGGCATAAAAGTGTCGTTCGGCTTGAACTCGAAGGGAAGCTGCTGGTGCGGGAAAGCTGCTAGGTAGGTACCCTAACAGAAATGGGAAAGGATTTGGAGATGGAATACTGGGATATTTACGATGTGAATAAAGAGCGCACGGGGCGGACCATGATGCGCAATGACTGGAATATGAAGGATGGGGATTATCACCTGACAGTGCTTGGCGTGATCCGCCATACAGACGGACGATATCTGATCACAAAACGTGTGATGACAAAGGCCTGGGCACCGGGCTGGTGGGAGGTCTCCGGCGGCGCGGTCATGGCAGGTGAGGAGTCGGAAGAAGCGGTTCGCAGAGAGGTCCTGGAAGAGACCGGGCTGGACGTCACAAATGCCGGCGGCGGATATCAGTTCACCTATCGTCGGGACAATCCCGAGGAAAAGGACAACTATTTTGTGGATGTATACCGGTTCGATGTAGACTTTGACGAGAGCGATCTGAACCTGCAGGAGAAGGAAACGGATGGCTATATGCTGGCAACATTGGATGAGATCCGCGCGTTTGCCGAGCAGGGCATTTTCCTGCATTATGATAGTATCAAAGAGGTGTTTGTGTAGACCTTGCGTCTCCTCGATTCACCCATCGATTTTGGTCATGCAAGCAATGATTTTCCCTATGCTATACTGAATTTAAGCAGTATGGCATAGGTTTTTTTATAAGGAGGACCTCATATGGAGCCTAAGATCAAAAAGATTTTGCAGATCTGCATGGTGGTGGATGATGTGAAAGGCTATGCGAAACGGTGGACGGATGACTATGGTGTCGGCCCGTGGACGTTCTTGCATTTTGATGAGACGACGCTGGATCAGCAGCGGATCGACGGGGCGCCTGCAAAGTGGGGGATCGATATGGCGCTTTGCGATGCGCTAAATGTGCAGCTTGAGCTGATCGAGCCGCTTTATGGAGATACGACCTATGCGCAGTTTTTGAAGGAACACGGACCGGGGCTGCATCATCTGGCGGTTGAACCTGAGGGTGGTTTTCCAAAGTGGGAAACTTTCCTGCAGGAGCGTGGCAGACTTCCGTTTGTGATCGGTGGAAGCGAGAAAGGTGCGCAAGGGCAGCGGCAGTTTGAATACGTGGACCTGCGCGACGAGCTTGGCGCGATTTTAGAGACATATCATGACACGGACGGATTTGAACCGGGACCGGGACCGTTCGCAGGGACATATCCGGAGTGAGGTGTTTCATAGAAGCGTTCAGAGGGCGTATGCCCATAAGAGTTTTACGGGGAAAGGAGAAAAGATGTACACACGAGAGGAAAAGCTTCGCATGTACCGCTTGTTGGTGCTGATGCGAAAATATAATGACGCGATTGAGGCGTCGGTGAAAAAAGGTGAGATCTTTGGCCTTCACCATTTGGGCACCGGTGAGGAGTGTATTGAGGTGGCAGCTGCCTGTGCGGCCGAGCCGAAGGACTGGATCACGGGACAGAACCGCTGGCGTGCACACTGGATCGATCGGGTGGGACTGGACATTTATTCAGCCGAGGAATTTGGCAAGGACAATACGACTTACCATGGTATGTGTGCGGAGTATCACGTTGCGTATCCGGAAGTGAACTGCATGTACAACAACACGATGATGGGTTCGAACGCTGCGATCGGCAGCGGGCTTGCGTACGGGCTAAAGCTTGACGGAAACAAGGCCGTACACATCGTGGCTGTTGGCGACGGTTCGTTTAACGAAGGTGTAGTCTACGAGGCACTGCATATGGCGTACGAGCTGGAGCTACCGGTGGTTTTTGTTTTGCATGACAACGGCTGGGGCTGGAGCTACCGGGTTGACCGGAATTTTGAAAACCTGGCAAAGCGAGCGGATGCATTTGGCATCCCAAGCGTGGATGTCGACGGAAATGATATGCTGGCCGTCCGTAAAGCAATGGACGAGGCCATCGCAAATGCCAGAGAAAACAAACCGTCGCTGGTACATTGCATTACGCATCGGTGGCTGGGACACATGCTTGGCTGTGACCCGACGCTTTACGAGCCGCCGGGTGAATCAGCACGTTTTCGCGAGACAGATGACTGTCTGAAACGGTATCAGGAGGTATTACTGGCAGACGGGACGTTGACGACGGAGCTGATCGAAGAGATCAACAGTGAGACGGATACGCAGATTAAGGCATGCTGGGCAGCGAATATCGCGGCACCGTATCCGTCACGGGAGATCGTTCTGGACAAGTCAAAAGTTTACGCAGAGCCGTGGGAGGGGAATGAAGCATGAGCAGGATCATTAATCATATTCAGGCAAAGCATGAGGCATATGTCGAGGAAATGCGCCGGGATGAAAAGGTGATCATTCTCGGTGAGGATCTTACGCACGTCGGATGCATGAATGGCGTTAGCAAGGGGTTGTTTGAGGAGTTTGGGAAAAACAGAGTGATTCAGACGGCGCTTGCCGAAAACGGTCCGAGCTATTTCGCGGTTGGACTTGCATTTGCAGGGTACCGTCCGTTGATGGAGTTTGAATTTTTAGAGGCAGCCGGATGGACATTTTCTTCGATTATTTATGAGGCGGCAAAACAGCGTTACATGACGTATGGCGCGCTCAGCTGTCCGATTATGTTTTCCATGCCGCAGGGAAGCGGTATGGGCGTTGGCGGAAATCACGCGTCCGTGGGCGAAGCGATCTTTTGTAATGCGCCGGGGTTAAAAGTTTACGCACCGCTCTTTCCGTATGATATCAAGGGGCTGGCAAAATACGCGATCCGCGAAGACGATCCGGTCGTTTTTCTGGATGTAAAGCGCCAGATCGAAGGTGAAGTGCCTGATGAAGGCATCGACTATGTGGTCGAGCCGGGCAAGGCGCGCATTGTAAAAGAAGGGACGGATGTCACGATCGTCGGCTGGCAGTATGGCGTGATGGTCGCGATGGAGGCGGAAAAAGAATTGAAAAATATGGGCATCTCTGCGGAAATCATCGACTTGCGTACGCTGGTCCCGATGGACGAAGAAGCCATCTGCCGTTCCGTGCAGAAAACAGGGAGGCTTTTAGTCGTCTCCGAATCCCGCGCGCGGGGCGGCTTTGGAAACGAAGTGGTCCGTGTCGTGGCGCAAAATTGTTTTTCATCACTCCAGGGCAGCCATCCGATTGAGTACATCGGCTGTAAGGACTATCCGATCCCGTACGGACCGGGCGACAAATATGTTCTTCCGCAGAAGGAGGATGTCGTGGCAGCTGTGCGACGAATGATGTAAGCGCCTATCTTTTTTGGTACCTTTTGCCCTTGACTTTAGCGTGCTAACACTCTAATATAGTACAAGGACATAAAAGGAGGAAATGTTATGAAAAAGAAAATTATAGCAATTGCAATGGTAGCCGCTATGATCTTTGGTCTGGCTGCATGTGGAAGTTCAGGAGATCAGGGTGCAGCAGCAGGGTCTGCAGGTGCAGAGGCAGGTGCAGATGCTGCAGCAAGTGATATGGCGGCGATTCAGGATAAAGGTGTACTGGTTGTCGGTGTAACAGACTTCGAGCCGATGGATTACAAAGATGCTGACGGCAACTGGATCGGTTTTGATGCAGATCTGGCAAAAGCATTCGCAGAAAGCCTTGGTGTTGATGTAGAATTCCAGGAGATTGACTGGGATAACAAGATTCTTGAGTTGGATGGCGGTTCAGTGGACTGTATCTGGAACGGAATGACATTAACGGAAGAAGTAACAAGCTCTATGAGCTGCACAAATCCGTATCTGAACAACCAGCAGATAGTGGTTGTAAAAGCAGATGTGGCAGATCAGTATCAGGATGAAGCAAGTCTGGCAGACTTAAGTTTTGCAGTTGAATCCGGAAGTGCCGGCGCAGCAGTTGCGGCAGAAAAAGGTTTAAACTATACAGAAGTCAGCAATCAGGCAAATGCGCTGATGGAGATCGCGGCAGGCAGTGCTGACGCAGCGATCATCGATTCCCTGATGGCTGCAGCAATGGTTGGTGAGGGTACAAGCTATGAAGATCTTACTACCACAGTTGGCCTGACAGATGAGGAATATGGTGTTGGATTCCGTCAGGGATCAGACCTTACAGAAGCAGCGAACCAGTTTTTCGCGGATGCATATGCAGATGGAACGATCCCGGCATTGGCTGAGACATACAAAGTACAGGGTGCACTGGTAGCTCAGTAAATGAATGACTGCAGTATTTAGGCTGAAAAGGCACAGAAGTGTTGTTGGATTTCGGTCAGAATGCAGTAAACGGACAGAAGAAACAGGGCTGTCGCTTATGCGACAGTCCTTTATTAAGGAAAGCAGGAAGAGAATGGATACTTTTTTCCAGCAATTGCCAATCGTGCTTCATGCACTGAATGTCGGCTTTTTACAGACGCTGAAGTTATTTGGTGTTACGCTGGCAGGTGCACTGCCGCTTGGACTTGCTATTTCATTTGGTACCAGGTCAAACATCAAAATTATAAAAAGTATTTTTAAAGTCATAGTCTGGATTTTCCGGGGGACCCCGCTGATGATCCAGCTTTTGATTATTTATTATTTCCCGGGCCTTGTGATGCACAATGCCATTTGGGGCGGCGGTGAAAAAGGCAGGTTCATAGCTGCGTGTGTGGCATTTATATTGAATTATGCATGTTATTTTTCGGAGATTTACCGTGGTGGTATCCAGAGTATACCGATCGGTCAGGAAGAGGCAGGGCTTGTTCTGGGTATGACAAAGCGTCAGATTTTTGCGCGTGTCAAATTGCTTCAGATGATTAAGCGGATCGTGCCGCCGATGTCTAACGAGATTCTCACGCTGGTCAAAGATACTTCGCTGGCGCGTATCATTGCGTTGCAGGAGATTATCTGGGCCGGCCAGGCGTTTATGAAAGGATCGCAGGGCATATCCGGCGCAATCTGGCCGCTGTTCTTCACTGGTATTTATTACCTGATCTGCAACGGCGTGCTGACAGTTGTACTTGGCAAAATTGAAAAGAAACTTGAATTTTTCCGGTAAACCGGAATGGCGAATGATTGCTGAATTAGTCATAAGCCGACCGATAAAAGGAGAAAAAGAATGGCGATATTGGATGTTGAACATATCTGTAAATCATTTGGCCGTACCGAGGTTTTAAAAGATATCAGCTTTTCGCTGGAGGAAAGCCAGGTTCTCTCAATCATAGGTTCTTCCGGAAGTGGAAAGACAACGCTTTTACGCTGTCTGAATTTTCTTGAGACACCTGATAAGGGAACAATGAAAATCCGTGACAAAGTAATCTTTGATGCAAATGCGAAAAGCAGCCTGTCGGAGGCACAGGTTCGTGAAAACCGGCTTCACTTTGGTCTCGTGTTTCAGTCATTTAACCTGTTCCCGCAGTACACGGCGCTTGGCAATGTGATGCTGGCCCGCGAACTCGAGGCAAAGGGCCGCCCGGATTATAAGGCAAAGAAAAAAGAGATTCACGCTGAGATTGAAGCACAGGCGAAGGAGCTTTTGACGCAGATCGGTCTGGCTGAACGCATGAACAATTATCCGCATCAGCTTTCTGGCGGGCAGTGTCAGCGTGTGGCAATCGCACGTGCACTTGCTATGAGGCCGGATATTCTATGTTTCGACGAACCGACATCGGCGTTGGATCCTGAATTGACAGGTGAAGTACTGAAAGTAATCCGTGAGTTGGCGGAGCAGAAAACGACAATGATCATCGTCACACATGAAATGGCATTTGCACGGGATGTGGCAGATACTGCGATCTTCATGGATGATGGATATATCCTGGAACAGGGTAACGCGAAAGAGTTATTCGAAAATCCGACACAGGAACGTACGAAACAGTTTTTGAGAAATTATCAGTCGTAGTTGAAAGGATATCCTTCATGGAAAGACAGATTTCTTATTATCTGATGGATCCGACAAAAAATATGACAATATTGGTTGAGACGCCCGTACCCGAGGCGTCTTTCCCTTTTGTGGCAGAAAAGCTGATGACGATTGAGCCCGGCGCGGAGCAAGTGGGCTTCGTGCGTGGGAGTGAAGTTGCGGCCGTGTCTGGCAGTGAGCGCGGAGCCAATGCAGACGGCAAGAAGATAGTCGAGGAGCTTCCGACTTTGCAAATGGCGGGCGGTGAGTTTTGTGGCAACGCTTCTATGAGCGCAGCAGTTTACTATGCAATGCAGGGAGGCATCTCCGAGGGCACTCTTTTGCTCCGGGTTTCCGGTGCGAGAGAGCCGGTGGAAGTGCAGGTGAAGCGCAGTCGGGACGAATCCTGGCAGGGGCGTGTGCATATGCCAAAGCCTGTGTCTATTGCCGAAGAATCTTTCCCGGATGGCAGTGTGCATACGGTCGTGCGGTTTGAAGGAATCGCACATGTGATCATGGATGAAGCAGGTGCTGACGTGCAGCAGCTTCCGATTGAAGCATTGAAGCAGGATCCTGCTCGGGCGGAGGCTTTGGCAGCCTCCTGGTGTGAACACCTGCATACGGACGCAATCGGCCTGATGTTCCTGAATGAGGCGCATGACGGGATGCAGCCTCTCGTCTATGTTCCGGTGGCCGGAACATGTATCTGGGAAAGCTCGTGCGCGAGCGGAACGACTGCGGTCGGGGCATATCTGGCACAGAAGGCTGGTGCGGCTCATTATTCTCTTCGGCAGCCGGGTGGCGTACTGCAAATCGAGGTGACTCCTGAGGGAGAGTATTACCTGATGGGGCAAGTGAAGGTACAGAGGCGACAAAGCGTTCTGGTGTAACACAATTTGCCTTAAACTTTCCCTTGAAAATTACAGGGCTTTTGTTAGAATAGAAATGGAGCGTTTGTTTGTTAACAAACAGGCCTTCAAAGAATCTGGCAACAGTTCAAAAGTATAATCAAAAGGCAGAGAGGTAGAAAAATGTTTGATAAGCTCATCGAAAAGCTGAAAGAGGATCCTAAGAAAATCGTATTTACAGAGGGTACAGACCCGAGAATCCTGGAAGCTTCTTCCCGTCTTCTGACAGGAAACTTCCTTACTCCGATTCTGATTGGTAACCCGAGCGAAGTTAAGGACGCTGCTGACAAGGCAGGCTTTAACATCGACGGTTCCATCATCATTGATCCGGACAACTATGAGAAAATGGATGAGATGGTAGCTCAGTTCTGCGAGCTCAGAAAGAGCAAAGGTGTTACACCGGAGCAGGCAAAAGAGACTCTGGCAGCTGGTAACTATTTCGGTACCATGCTTGTTAAGATGGGCGAAGCAGACTCCCTTCTTGGTGGCGCTACCTACTCTACAGCAGATACAGTTCGTCCGGCTCTGCAGCTGATCAAGACCAAACCGGAAAACAATATCGTATCTTCAGTCTTCATCATGGTTCGTGAAGCTGCTACAGGCGATAACGAAGTTCTGGCAATGGGCGACTGCGCAATCAACATCAAGCCGAACGAAGACGAGCTTGTTGAGATCGCAGGCGAAGCAGCTGAGTGTGCTAAGATCTTTGGCGTAGATCCGAAGGTTGCTTTCTTAAGCTATTCTTCCTTCGGTTCCGGCAAGGGCGAAGATGTTGACAAGATGCGTAACGCTTGTGCAAAAGCAAAAGAGCGTTATCCGGAACTGGCGATCGACGGCGAGATGCAGTTCGATGCAGCAGTTTCTCCGCGTGTAGCACAGACTAAGGCTCCGGATTCACCGGTAGCAGGTCATGCTAACACCTTCATCTTCCCGGACATCAACGCTGGTAACATCGGCTACAAGATCGCACAGCGTCTTGGCGGATTCGATGCATATGGCCCGATCCTTCTTGGCCTGAACGCACCGATCAACGATCTGTCCCGTGGATGCAACGCTGACGAAGTTTACTCCATGGCGATCATCACAGCTGCTCTGGCATAAGCTTTTAAGCGAAACAGGATCTAAATCAAACGAAATGAAAACTGCCGTCTGCAGATTCGCAGGCGGCAGTTTTTTGCAATTTGCTGTAAAAAGCCATATAAAAATCGATATTTTCGGCAAGAAAGGCCTTGCTTTTTTGAAAACTATCACTTATAATATGATTCGCGTCTGAAACAGTGGCGCTTAACATATATGCACCTTTAGCTCAGTTGGTAGAGCAGTAGACTCTTAATCTATTTGTCCAGGGTTCGAGTCCCTGAAGGTGTATCTCAAAATGTCGTGGATTCGCTGTATTAGCGGGTTTGCGGCGTTTTTTGTTTTTCGGAAAAAGTCTCAAAACCTGAATCTTCCCACAAATCTTCCCACATCTTCCCACAAATCCTATAAATCTCAATGATCTTATAATAGTGCTTCTGATATACGTATATGGTATAATAGAATATCAAATTTAAAGATGTAGAAAGGATCTGAAAAAGACGCGATCGAAAGAACAAAATCCGGTGAGTATTACGCAGCGCTGGTAATCGATGAAGTATTTGCACAGACATCCTACGAAGTGATGATTAGTGTTTTTGATAATTTCTCCTCCGTTTTGGAGAATGGAAATGCAGGAAAAGCAGCGGCCGTGATCCTTCTGGTCATTCAGGTGGCCGGAGCCGGCGGATCGTTCCCGGTCGAAGTGACACCTGATATCTACCATAAACTGTATCCGCTTCTGCCGTTTGTACATTCGATGGATGCGATGCGGGAATGTATTGCAGGGATGTATCAGAATGTGTACTGGCTGGAGATCAGGAATCTGTTATTGTACCTGATCCCGGTGCTGACCCTCGCCCTGGTATTACGTAGACCGATCATAAAGATGATCCGGTTTATCGAAGAGAAAGTAGAAGAAGTGAAATTTATGTAATGAATCAAGAGGGTAGATCGTAAGATCTGCCTTTAAATATTTTAATTGGTAAAGAAGAGATGAAGTAACTTATAATATCAAGTAGTTAAAAATAATAATGGATATATAAAACGATTTGTGTAATAATATTAGGAGTGCAATATATATGCGAATGCGCATGCCAAAAAGAGGACACGATAAGCTATGTTTTCGGTAATAAAATAGATAAACGTTATTTATCAAATGCGGACATCTGGGAAAAGACATATGGGAAATATATACGGCTATGTTCGGGTCAGCACTAAGGACCAAAATGAAGATCGGCAACTGATCGCAATGAATGAGAAAAAGATACCTGAGAAAAATATTTATATTGATAAACTGTCGGGAAAGGATTTTAACCGGCCGGCTTATAAAAGAATGTTGCGCAGATTACGTGAGGACGATCTGCTTTATATCAAAAGTATTGACAGACTGGGAAGAAACTATAATGAGATATTAGAGCAGTGGCGCGTCCTGACAAAGGAAAAGAAAATTGACATTTGTGTCTTGGATATGCCGTTGCTTGATACCAGAAGAGGAAAGGATCTGATGGGGACTTTTCTGGCGGATCTGGTTTTACAGATCCTTTCGTTTGTATCTGAAAATGAGCGCTGTATGATCAAACAGCGACAAGCAGAAGGGATTGCGGCGGCAAAAGCCAAGGGTATACGGTTCGGGAGACCGGAGCATCCATTGCCTGAAAACTTTGATGAAATATACATACGTTGGTCTTCAGGCGAGATCAGTGGAATCCAGGCGGCAAAACTGCTGGACATGGCACCGTCGACATTCCGTTATAAAGTGAAACATTATCAATAGTACGTCGGGCGCCTTTGCACGCAAAAGTGAGAAGGTGCCCGGCGTATATTATATTTCTGTTTGCCAACAATACCTGGCTGCGTTAAGATAGGAGTAGGTTTTTTTACTTATTAACTAGGGAGGAGAATAGCATGAAAGTTGCAGTCATTGAACCATTGGGTATCCCGCAGGAAACAGCACTTGAAATCGCAAAGGAAAAGCTCGGAGACCGGGCGGAAATCGTTTATTTTGACAGCGTTACGAAGGATCCGGCTGAGCAGATCGCGCGTGGTAAGGACGCAGATGTCGTAATTGACACAAATATTCCGCTCAGCGACGAGACGATCCGCGGTTTTGAAAAATGTAAGCTTCTTGACATCGCATTTACCGGTGTGGATCATGTGGCAATGGATACCTGTAAAGAACTTGGCATCATGGTCAACAACTGCGCCGGCTATTCGACGGCATGTGTGTCTGATCTTGTGTTTGGTATGCTGATCTCTCTGATGCGAAATATCGCTGCATGTGATACGGCGACAAGAAACGGCGGAACGCTGGCAGGCCTGATCGGAAACGAGCTGGAAGGGAAACGGTTCGGTGTGATCGGAACCGGCGCGATCGGTACCCGTGTTGCAAAGATCGCGGATGCATTCGGATGTGAAGTGGTCGCTTACAGCCGTACGGTAAAAGACATTCCGTACATCAAATATATGGATCTGGATGAAGTCATGAGGACATCTGATATCATTTCTCTTCATATGCCGAATAATGCAGAGACAAAGGGCATGATCAGTGCGGAGAAGATCGCGCTGATGAAGAAAAATGCGATCCTTGTGAATCTGGCGCGCGGACCGGTCCTGGACAGCCAGGCACTGGCAGATGCTTTGAATGAAGAGCGTATCGCGGGTGCGTGCATCGACGTGTTCGAAATGGAACCGCCGATTCCTTCAGATCATCCGCTTTTGAATTCGAAAAACACGCTGGTAACACCGCATGTGGCATTTGCTTCAAAGGAGGCAATGATCAAGCGTGCGCATATCGTGTTTGAAAATGTGGCTGCGTTTATGGACGGAAAACCGCAGAATATTATGCAGTAGACATCCGTCACGATCTGTGTCGGGATGAAAAAGAGTAATGGAAGAATATAAACAGGTTGGGAAAGAAAAACTTCGGATGGGTTATACGACGGGCTCCTGTGCGGCGGCGGCTTCGAAAGCTGCCGCACAGATGCTTTTTTTAGGTGCGCCCATTGAGCGGGTCTGCCTGATGACGCCGAAGGGGATCGAGTTGGATCTGAAGGTAGAGGAGATTTCTTTTGACGGAAATACCAGTGTCTCCTGCGCGATCCGCAAGGACTCCGGCGACGACCCGGATGTAACGAACGGAGTGCTGGTGTACGCCGAGGTAGGATTTCCGGATGTGGACAAGGATGACGGCTCGCCGCTGTCAGAAAGGGCGTCCGGAGACGAGAGTGGCGACATCGAAAGAATCTTCATCGACGGCGGTATCGGTATTGGACGTGTGACGAAAAAGGGGCTGGAGCAGCCCGTTGGCGCGGCTGCGATCAACCGTGTGCCGCGGCAGATGATCCGTGAGGCAGTTGCAGAAATCTGTGAGGAGCAGGAGTATGACGGATGCCTGGACGTGATCATTTCCATACCAGCAGGTGTCGAGCTGGCAAAGAAAACGTTTAATCCGAATCTGGGAATCGAGGGCGGCATTTCCGTGCTTGGAACCAGCGGGATCGTTGAGCCGATGAGTGAAGCGGCACTAAAAGAAAGCATTCGTGTTGAATTAAAGATGCTGGCGGAAAATTTCGGGAAAAACCTGATCTTTTCTCCCGGGAATTACGGAACACATTATGTGCGTGACCGCTGGCCTGCATTTGCTGAGGGAGAGATCCCGCTCTTAAAGTTCAGCAATTATGTCGGCGAAACGCTGCAGTTTGCGTTGGAAACCGAGATGGAATCGATTCTGTTTGTGGCACATATCGGCAAGTTTGTGAAGGTCGCTGCGGGGATCATGAATACGCATTCAAAAGAGGCGGATGCCAGAGTGGAGATCATGGCATCGGCGGCACTGCGCGCGGGGGCGTCGGCAGAGGCTGCACTTCGGATTCTGGATTGCACGACGACCGATGCGGCGATCGAAGTGCTGTTGGCTGAAGACGGGTGTGGTACGACATCGGAGGCGCCGCAGACAGAAGCTGATTCGCTTCTGGCCGGATCGGATACCCTTACAGGCAAGACCATGCAGATTCTTCTGGAGAAAGTATTGTATCATCTGAACCGAAAACTGGGAGATGATGTTGAGGTTGGCGTCGTGCTGTTTTCAAATGCTTATGGAACACTGGCAGAGTCTGAGAATGTGGAGGCACTGCTGGAGAAGATTAAAAGTCATACCTAAGTAAATGAAGAAATGATATGAAAATATATACGATTTGCTTCACACCGGGCGGAGAGAAAACGCTTGGGAAAATTTTAGATGGTATTGGTCGCTGGCCGCAGGAGAATGCATGGCGTGGGGAAGATGCTGAAGTCTGTGCTTATGCACTGGGAAGCTATCGGAACCAAGTGGCATGTGACGAACAGCAGGAGCTGGATGCGCGCATCAAAACGGTGCAGAGCAGACTCTCCGAATGGATGGCAGAGGCTGTGCAGGATGCGGATGCATTTGTGTTCGTCGGGGCGGCAGGGATAGCGATCCGTGCGATCGCACCGTATGTTGCTGACAAGACGAAAGATCCGGCACTGGTCGTAGTTGATGAAAAGGGGCAGTTTGTGATCCCACTTTTATCCGGACACATCGGCGGCGCAAATGAGCTGGCGTTAAGACTCGCGACAGAGCTTGATGCGCAGCCTGTTTTGACAACAGCAACCGATGTGCGAGGGCTCTTTGCGGTAGATGTATTTGCGACAAAAAACAATCTTTGGATTAGTGATATGAAGCTGGCAAAGCTGGTTTCGGCCCGGCTGGTCAGAGGTGAGAAGGTTGGATTTTACAGTGATGTTCCGGTGGAAGGAACGTTGCCGGCGGAGCTGGTGGAGATGCGCTCAACGGTTGGACGCGATTCGTCGGTGGAGCTGCTGGAGAGGGTAGATATGGGAATAGTCGTTTCGCCGTATCTGAAACAGGTCTTTGCAGAGCAGCTGTCTTTGGTTCCACGTTGTCTGACAGTAGGAATCGGATGCAAGCGGGGCACAGCGAAAGAAAAGATATTAACGGCAGTGCAGGAAGTGTTTGCGAATACTGGGTTGTCAGTGCAGGCGATCGGTAAGGTGGCATCCATCGATCTGAAAAAGGATGAAGAGGGCCTGATCGCGGTAGCGCAGGAATATGGCGTGCCGTTTGAGACATTTTCATCTGAAGCGCTGGCAGCGATAGAAGGGGATTTTAGTGAGTCTTCTTTTGTAAAAGGCGTGACCGGCGTGGATAATGTTTGTGAGCGCGCGGCGGTGTTGGCTTCGGGCGGCAAATTGGTCATTCGCAAGACAGCGAAAGACGGTGTGACAGTGGCTGTGGCT
Organism: Eubacterium sp.; assembly: GCA_045539215.1. Classification (GTDB taxonomy): domain Bacteria; phylum Bacillota; class Clostridia; order Lachnospirales; family Lachnospiraceae; genus SY8519. The sequence goes on from JAZQEX010000092.1 coordinate 18,898, forward strand.
ATGGATTCGTTAAAGATTATAATAGAATAAACACATGGAAAAGACGCAAAATCGGACGAAAAAAAATACGTTTGATTTTGCGTCTGAAAACGTTTATAATGTACATTAGATTATAAACGGAGGTACTTCGATGAGAGAGTCTAAAAACCTTGAATATAAAGCATCTGTGACAAATACTTTTTTGAAAACAGTAAGCGCTTATGCCAATTATGGGACAGGTGAGATACTGTTTGGTGTTGCTGATGACGGAAGTATTAATGGCGTAGAAAATCCGAAAAAGACTTGTCTGGATATTGAAAATCGAATCAATGACAGTATAGATCCGGTTCCGGAGTACACACTTAGTATCAATGAAAAAACATCCGTGATAACACTAAGGGTGATGGAAGGAATCCATAAGCCCTATCTATACAAAGCAAAAGCATATAGAAGAAGTGATTCTTCAACGGTAGTTACAGACCGTTTGGAATTATCGAGGCTAATTCTTGAAGGACAGAACCTGTCTTATGAAGAGTTGCCTGCTTCTGATCAGAAATTGGAGTTCCAAACCCTGAAAGGGAAGCTGATAAATATGCTTAACATCGAATCCTTTTCTCTGGATACATTGAAAACACTGGAATTATATAATGACACGAATGGTTATAATATAGCTGGTGAATTACTCTCTGATCGTAACAAGTACTTCGGGATGGATATTATTAGATTTGGAGAAAGCATCAGTATCATTCTTGATCGGGAGACATTTGATTGCAGGTCATTGTTACTGCAATATGATCAGGCGTTGGAGACATATCGTAAGTATTACCAATATGAGCAGATTAAAGGGAGTACAAGAGAAACATTTTATCTGATACCCGAAGAGGCTTTTCGTGAAGCGATTGCGAATGCATTGGTCCATAGAACATGGGATGTTGATGCGCATATCAATGTATCGATGTTTCCTGATAAAATTGAGATAACATCTCCGGGGGGCTTGCCTCAGGGAGTGAATAAGGATGACTTTTTAAAGGGTGGAATATCTATTCTTAGAAACCGCATCATAGCAAGTGTCTTCTTCCGATTGCATCTGATTGAGAGATTTGGAACCGGTATACGGAGAATAAATGAATCATATCAGAAAAGTAAGGTAAAACCTTCTTTTGAAACGACTGAAAACACAATAAGAATTATACTACCGGTTATGCAAATGAATCAGAATCTGTCTGTAGACGAAGATAAGGTATTCAGTCTTTTGAGAGGGAGAATGCTATCCAGTTCAGCGATTTCAGAGGGGACAGGATTTGGAAAATCTAAAACAGTAGCCATCCTGAATAAACTAGTGAAAGATGGTTATATCCGAGTTTATGGAAATGGCAGGGGAACAAAATACTTTGCTGAATAATGTCAGAAAAAACGAAAGGACTGAAATGGCAGATATTTTTTTGTTTGCAGGAACAATAGAAGGTAAAGAGTTAGCGGAAGCACTTTGCAAGGCCGGGATTAGCGTGCATGCATTTACCGCGACGGAATATGGCGGTGCGCTTTTGGAAGTTGGCGCCGGCGAAGCAAACTTGCTTTCCGTTACGAGTGAGCGCCTGGATGAGAAGCAGATGCTTGCTTTGATGCAGGAAGAAAAGCCGAGGCTTGTGATCGATGCGACGCATCCGTACGCGGTCGTGGTGTCTGATAACATTAGGCTGGCGGCGCAGGAGGCAGATCTTGACCTGATCCGTCTGCAAAGGCAGGAAAGCAATGCGGACATGAACCTGGCTGGGCAGCAAAGTGAGGCCGGTGAACAGGGGAGTTCAAACGGTAAGGTTGTTCATGTGGCGTCTGCAAAAGAGGCGGCTGAGTTCCTGGCGAATACGACGGGAAATGTGCTGCTGACCTGTGGCAGTAAGGAACTGCCGGAATTTACAGGTCTGGATGATTATAAAGCGCGTTTATTTGCACGCGTGTTGTCGACGGAAAACGTGGTACATGAATGTACGGAGCTGGGCTTTTCCGGCAAGCATCTGATCGCGATGCAGGGACCGTTTTCTCTGGAAATGAACCGGGCGCTGATCCGGCATATCGATGCGGCGTGGCTTGTGACAAAGGAGTCCGGCGTGCAGGGAGGATTCCCGGAAAAGGCGCAGGCGGCAGC
>JAZQEX010000093.1:0-41907 GCA_045539215.1 Eubacterium sp.
TCTGCTGTATAGACGGTCCAGCCGTCGTCTGCATCAACATAAATTTCATCTGTTCCCATGTTGACCATTGGCTCGATCGTGAAACAAAGTCCGGGAACCATTAACATCTCTTCCCCGCGCTTTGATACATAGCTGACATACGGATCTTCATGGAATTCCAGACCAATGCCATGTCCACCAATCTCACGAACGACCTTATAGCCCTGTTCTTCAATGAATTCATGGATTGCCTGACCCATATCACCTAAGAATCCCCAGGGTTTTACTTCCTTCAGGCCGACTTCCAGACTTTCCTTCACCACATCTACGAGACGTTTTTTTTCAGGCGACACTTCTCCGATGCAATACATCCGGGAAGAGTCCGAGAAATATCCTTGATACAGCGTCGATACATCAACATTGATGATCTGGCCTTCCTCTAAGATTCTGTCTTCATCCGGGATTCCGTGGCAGACCACCTCATCGATCGATGTGCAGACACTCCTCGGAAATCCTTCGTAGTTTAACGGTGCCGGGATCGCACCGCGCTTTGTGGTGATATCGTATACCCAGCGATCGATTTCTGCTGTCGAGATACCCGGCCGGATATGCTCTCCGACATAATCCAGAACCTCCATGTTGATCGCTGCGGATGCTTTGATCCCTTCGATCTGCTCCGGTGTCTTGATCAGACTTCTGTCCGGAACATAAGCTCCTTGTCTCGCATACTGTTCGATCTTCTGATCAAAATCCGCATGACATTTTTTGTATTTGACCCCGCTGCCACACCAGCACGGATCGTTTCGTCCGATACTTTTTTTCAATAACACTGCTCTTCCCTCCGATTTAATCTATTGATGAGACGATTCCTCGTCCAGTAATGCACTGTATATCTCGCGTTTCCCGACACCACGGTCCTTCGCGACAAGCTTCATCGCTTCTTTATGTGAAACACCCTGCTCTTCATAGTGTGCCATATGCTCCGGGATACTCATCTGCTCCCATGTCTGCTGTTCATCCCGCCGGAGTTCTTCCGGATCTTTTCCTTCGATCACCAGAACAAATTCCCCGCGCGGTGCTTCCTGTTCAAAATGCGCTTCTGCGCCTGACAGATCCGTCCGCAGGATCGTTTCATACCGCTTTGTCAGCTCTCTGCATACCGCTATTTTTCTCTCTCCCAGAACTTCTTTTAATTCCGGCAGAAGTTTTTTTACATCATGCGGCGCAGTGTAGATGATGATGGTCCTTGTCTCTGTCTCGAGTTCCTTCAGAATCTGCCGCCGCGCTTTTTTCTCTTCCGGCAAAAATGCCTCAAATGCGAAACGTCTTGTCGGCAGACCCGATACCGTCAAAGCCGTAATACAGGCCGCCGCTCCGGGAAGCGATGTGACAGGGATTCCTCGATCTGCACAGATCCGCACAAGATCTTCTCCCGGATCTGAGATCCCGGGTGTCCCTGCATCCGTGATGAGGGCGATATTTTTCCCTTTCATCAGTTCATCCGCCAGCCACTCCGCCTTTTCGATCCGGTTGTATTCATGATAGCTTGTCATCGGCGTTTCGATCTGAAAATGCGTCAGAAGCTTTTTGGAATCTCTGGTATCCTCTGCCGCGATCAGGTCTGCTTCCTTTAACGTCCGCAGCACACGCAGCGTAATGTCCTCAAGATTCCCGATCGGCGTTGCACATAAATAAAGTGTGCCCGGCCCGGCTGAATTGTTTGTACGATCCATATGTTCCATCTTTTAAAACCCGTGTTTGATCTGCATTTCCTGTGTATAGGTCCCGTCGGCCTCATGAATGATCAGAGGCGCTTCGACTGTCATGCCGCTTTTCCCGCCGCGCAATCCTTCCACCAGGATCAGCACCGGTTCCCGGTCTGCAAAGGGATGTACAAACCGGAGCCGTTTGGGTTCGATCCCAAAAGAACGCATTTCTGACAGGATCTCTGCCAGACGGAACGGACGATGTACCATGTAAAAACGCCCATGATGCGGCAGGATCTTTGCACTCTCCCTGAGAATGTCCTTTAATGTACATAAGACTTCATGGCGCGCGATCGTTTTCGCGTCAGAACCATTCGTCAGCCCATGTGCATGGATCATATATGGCGGGTTTACCGTGATCACGGAAAAAGAAGATGCTCCGAACCTCTCCGAAGCATCACAGATATCACCGGTCACTATGGAAATCTTATCCTCCAGATGATTCAGCAAAACACTGCGTCTTGCCATATCGGCACTTTCTTCTTGTATCTCTAGTCCTGTAAAGTGTTTCCCTTGCGTCTTTGCTTCCAGAAGAATCGGCAGAATGCCTGTTCCTGTGCCAAGATCCAGCACGGTTTCCCCTGCCAGGACTTTTGCAAAACCCGACAACAGCACCGCATCGATTCCAAAGCAGAACCGCTTCGGATCCTGAATGATACGATATCCGTTCCGCATCAGATCATCGATCTTCTCTCCGCTTCGAAGCAGATCATTCATTATTCTGTCCTTCGTTCTTTGGCTGCTGAGGTTTTTTACGATGTCTGCGGCGCTTCTTATTTTTCGATTGTCCGTTTCCGGAATTCTTATTGGCATTTTCAGCCTTCACGCCGGATTTTTCCTCATTGGCCTTGCTTTGAGGTGCTTTCTTTTCTCCCCGGTCTGACCGGTTCTTTGGCTCCTCATTTCTGCGCTTTGGAGTTTCCACGACCGAATCAGATGATGCATGACCGCCTTCTTCTCTGCGGCGCTTTGCCTCATTGATCTCATCGATCGAATATTCTCTGATCTCGCGCTCATCCCCGTTTTCAACGATGACTTTGATATGTTGACGCAAAACACTTACGCTCTGCACACGACCCGTTACACCCTCCGGCGTCATAACATAGGATCCCTGCTTCGGAAGACGGCTGTTCAGATATTCATAGGTCTCCGCCTCGTTATTAAGACAGCACATCAGTCTTCCGCAAGTACCCGAGATCTTGGTCGGATTCAAAGAAAGGTTCTGCTCCTTTGCCATTTTGATCGAAACCGGCGCAAAATCGGTAAGGAATGTATGACAGCACAATTCCCTTCCGCAAATACCGATTCCGCCTAACATCTTTGTCTCGTCCCGCACACCGATCTGACGAAGCTCGATCCTCGTCCGGAATGCGGATGCCAGATCCTTGACAAGATTTCTGAAATCGATCCTGCCATCTGCCGTGAAATAAAATAACAGCTTATTGTTATCAAATGTATATTCCGCCCGAATCAGTTTCATCTCAAGGTCATGTTCCCGGATCTTTTCCTTGCAGACTGCATACGCCTCCTGCTCTCTGGAACGATTATAGCTTTCTTTTGCGATATCGTCTTCTGTCGCAACTCGCAAAATCGGCTTTAACGGTGCGACGATACTCTCATCGTCTACCTCTTTCGGTCCCATGATCACGGTTCCGAATTCCACACCGCGGGCAGTCTCAACGATCACGCTGGTTCCGCGTGTCAACTCAAATCCCGTCGGATCAAAATAATAAATCTTTCCTACTGTCCGAAAACGGACTCCTACTACTGTTGCCATTTTATCTCCATTCTCTACGCATTTCGTAAAAAAGCACTTCCAGGACCAGCTCTTTATTAACGTTCGAGTGAATCCTGTCTTCCGCCAGACGGATCTGGTCTAACACAAACCCGATCTTGGCATATGGCCAGGCTTCCGCCTGCCTGCGTATCTCATCTGTCTGATCAGAAAAGATCAGATGCTTTGTATCCTTTTCTGATTTCATCAGGAGCACGTCCCGATACCACAAAAGTAAAAGCTCCAGATAGATATATATGTCATCCTTCCATTCAGCAAATTCCGTCACCCACTGCGCTGCCTCATGCGGCTTTGCTGTGGGAAGTTTTTTTACAGACTGCAACATCCGTTCTTTTTGCTCATAAAAAGTGTCTGATCCGGCAAGACGGATCGCCCGGCCGACATTCCCCTGTGCAAATGCGCTCAGCACATCCGCCTGGTAATCCGGGATCCGGCACTGCTTCATCAAAAAGGCTCGAACCTGCTCTTCTGAAGCCGCCTGCAGTCTGAGCATGACACAGCGGGAACGAACTGTCTGCAGAAAGCTTTCGCTGTTCGTCGTCAGTAAAAGAAACACCACGTAAGACGGCGGTTCTTCTAATGTCTTCAGCAATGCATTCTGCGCTGCCTGTGTCATCTTCTGCGCATTTTCTATGATATAGATCTTATAGCGGCTGCTGTATGGACGGATGTCTACCGTATCATTGATCTGCTCTCTGACTTCCTTTACGGAAACGGTCGTAGACTTTTCCTGCTGCAGGGTAATGATATCCGGCTGATTCCCGCCAAGCGCCTGCTTACAGGATCTGCAGGAAAGACACCCTTCGCCGCTTTGCGTTTCACACTGGAGTGCCATCGCAAATGCATCTGCCAGCATCCGTTTTCCGGCATGCTCCGGTCCGTCTAATATATACGCATGCGAAACATTCCCCGACCGGATCGCCTGCTGCATATGTGCTATGATTTTCTCATGTCCGATGATATCGCGAAATCCCGGCATCTCTTATCCTCTGTCTTTACCATTCTGAATAAAGAACGCAGCTTTGCTGACGGTATCCGCAAGATCCTGATTTTCGATCCGGATGTCGATTCCCGCAGCACACAGATTCTCTTCTGAAAAATCCTGTTCATCAGCAAGAAATCTGCGGCAAAGCTCTGCGTATTTCGGTTCGGCCTGTTTTCTCTCCCGCTCGAGTGCTCTTGACAGGCGCAGACCGTCATCCGTAAAGATATAGATCCCCGCCACATGATCGGCGCCAAAATATGCGCGGATCTTTGCAAAGCTCTCAAGTGTTCCGATCAGAAGATAGTCCGATGTCTCCAGATCGATCTGACCGTCATCAACGGTAAAATAACTCCATGGACCATGCACCGTCTGATAGGTCCGCATCTCGATCACCTTTCCGGCATCGCTAAGCGCTTTGACATCTTCTTGTGTACAGAAATGATAGGTGACGCCATCAGTTTCTCCGGACCGGATCGGACGGGTCGTATAAAGAACCACTTCCTTTAAAGACAGGTCGTTTTCTGCTAATAATGCACGATATACCGTGTCCTTTCCTGATGCACTTTTTCCCATCAGACAATAAACTTTGCCCATTTTGATCTCCTTCATCGCATACGCTTCTATATTATATTACAAAATGCAGAATCTGAAAAGAAAAACTTGCCTGCAAACGTTTTCATATTTTGTCATGAATTTCCTTTAAAAATATTTTATAATACTTTTGTTTTATCAATAAATAGCTAAATATATGTTGTGAATACGTTTTCACGATTGGAGGTTTCCCATGCACTTTGTTATGAATAAAAAAGCGATTTTGAAACGCTGCACGGCGCTCTCTCTGGCAGCCGTACTGGTCGGAACTCTTTCTGCCTGCGGCAGTTCCTCTTCTGAGGATGACGCATCTTCTGATACTTTGACGATCACGAACGTTTCCTATGATCCGACACGTGAGCTGTATCAGGCTTATAACGAAGCCTTCCAGGCACACTATCAGGAAGAAACCGGACAGACGGTCGAGATCATTCAGTCTCACGGCGGTTCCGGCGGGCAGGCGCGTTCTGTCGTAGAAGGCGCTGATGCTGACGTCGTAACACTTGCACTTGCACATGATATCACTCTGATCGAGCAGGCCGGACTGATCGAGCCGGAATGGATCAGTGAATTCGAAGGAAACTCTTCTCCATATACATCTACGATCGTTTTCCTTGTCCGCAAGGGAAATCCGAAAAACATCACCGACTGGGACAGCCTGGTTGCTGACGCCGTCGAGATCATCCATCCGGACCCGAAAAGCAGCGGCGCTGCCTGCTGGGGATTCCTTGCTGCATGGTACTATGCCGGTCAGCAGTTCAACGGAGACGAAACACAGATGAAGTCTTTTGTCCACGACCTGTACGCAAATGTTACAGTCATGGACTCCGGCGCACGTGGTGCGACCACTACCTTTGTTGAAAACGGACAGGGTGATGTTCTGGTTTCCTGGGAAAACGAAGCCATCCAGACTGTGGAAGAATATCCGGATGACTATGAGATCATCACGCCAAGCGTCAGCATCCTTGCCCAGCCGAGCGTTGCCATTGTAGATGACAATGCAGATAAGAACGGCACGCAGGAAGTCGCACATGAATATCTGTCATATCTTTACAGCGATGAAGGACAGACGATCATCGGCGAACACGGCTATCGTCCTTCCAACGAAGCAATCCTGAATGAGTTTGCGGATAAATATGACTTAGACATCAACCTCTGCACGATCGATGACTTCGGCGGATGGGATGCCGCATATGATAAATTCTTCTACGACGGAGGCGTCTTTGATGAAATTTACGCGCAGTAAACGTGTCATCCCCGGATTCGGACTGACGATGGGCGTTACCATTGCGATGCTTTCCCTGCTGATCCTGATTCCTTTGGCCTCAGTATTTGTATATGCATTCCGCATGAGTGCCGCAGACTTTTTAGAGACCGTCACCAGCAGTGCCGTTTTGTATGCATTTCGTACCAGCATCATCTGCGCTCTGCTGGCCGCTCTGATCAACTGCGTGTTCGGAACGATCCTCGCATGGGTGCTGGTCCGCTATGACTTTCCCGGCAAACGTTTTTTAGACGGACTGATCGAGCTTCCGTTTGCACTGCCTACCGCAGTCGCCGGCATCACACTTTCTAAAATGTACTCAACAACGGGCATCCTTGGCAAACCGCTTGCAGGACTTGGGATTGAAGTTTCCTATACACACCTCGGCCTTTTGGTCGCACTGGTATTCATCGGCATTCCTTTTGTCGTCCGGGCGATTCAGCCGGTTTTGGAAAAACTGGATCCGCAATATGAAGAGGCAGCCTACATTCTCGGTGCAAATCGCAGAAAAACATTCTTTCGCATCATTCTGTCCGAACTGCGGCCCGCATTGCTGACCGGTTTCGGACTCGCCTTTGCCAGGGGCCTGGGCGAATACGGAAGCGTGATCTACATCTCCGGCAACAGTGCCAAAGAGCATACACAGGTTGTTTCTTATGTGATCATGCAAAAGCTTAATTACATGGATTATGCAAGCGCGACCTCGATTGCGCTGATCCTCTTGATCATTTCGTTCCTGATGCTGTTGTTTGTGAACATGGTTCAGGTGCGTCAGTCAAAGAGAACGAATAATGTGTAATGAGGAATTAATCATATGAAAGAAACACAAAAAGGTTCCGCGGCTACACGCAACATCCTGATCATCATTGCGATCGCGTTTGTCGTGATCATGCTGGTGCTCCCGCTTGCAGCCGTCATCGGAAACTCCTTAAAAAAAGGATTTGAATTTTATATACATGCGATCACTGCCGAGTACGTGATCTCCGCATTAAAGGTAACGCTTCTGGCAACCGTTGTCGCAGTGGGTGTGAACACCTTTTTCGGAATCATTTCTTCCTGGGTGATCACCAAGTTTTCCTTCCGTGGAAAACAGCTTCTGGCAACACTGATCGATATCCCGTTTTCCATTTCTCCGGTTATCGCAGGTCTTGCCTTTATCATGACCTTTGGCAGACTTGGCTGGGCTTATCCGATCTTAGAAAACATCAGCCGCATCACAGGCATGGATATCCAGATCGTATTCGCACTTCCCGGCGTTTTGCTCGCAACGATCTTTGTCACGTTCCCATTTGTTTCAAGGGAGATCATCCCTGTGCTGAATGCCGAGGGAAAAGACGAAGAGGAAGCAGCTGCACTAATGGGCGCAAAAGGGTTTTATATCTTCCGTAAGATCACCTTCCCGCAGATGAAATGGGCACTGATCTACGGCGTCATCCTCTGTGCCGCCCGCGCACTGGGCGAATTCGGCGCAGTCGCAGCGCTCTCCAAGACGCGTGGCGAGACCTTTACCCTGCCATTAGAGATCGATGCGTTATACCTGTCCGGCGATTCCGATTCTCTGGTTGCCGCATTTGCGGTTTCCTCGATCCTGGTGATCATCGCCATCGTCGTTCTGGTGCTTCGCAACATCATGGAATACCGCGCGAAGCTGCGTGCTGCAGAAAAATAAACGCGAAAGATTCATTGGAGTTTTCACTATGTATGTAGAATTAAAAAATATCAACAAGAATTTCGGATCGTTTCAGGCATCAAAGGATGTCAGCTTCGGTATTGAAAAAGGTCGTCTGGTCGCACTGCTCGGCCCGTCCGGCAGCGGCAAGACAACCATACTTCGAATGATCGCCGGTCTTGAAACGCCAACCTCCGGCGATATTCTGATCGACGGTGTCAGAGTCAATGACATCCCGCCTGCTGAGCGCGGCATCGGGTTTGTATTCCAGAACTATGCTCTGTTCCGTTACATGACGGTTTTCGATAATATTGCATTTGGATTGAAACTGAAAAAAATGCCCGCCACGCAGATTCGCGAACGGGTCATGGAACTGTTAAAGCTGACTGGCTTAGAAGGCATGGAAAAACGTTTTCCAAACCAGCTTTCCGGCGGCCAGAGACAGCGAGTTGCATTTGCCCGTGCACTTGCTCCAAACCCGTCTCTTCTTCTTCTGGATGAACCGTTTGCAGCGATCGACGCCAAGGTCCGCCAGGAACTGAGAAGCTGGCTTCGCGAAATGATCTATAAAGTCGGCATTACCAGCATCTTTGTCACGCACGACCAGGATGAGGCGGTAGAGGTCGCCGATGAGATCATCGTCACCAACAACGGCCGCGTTGAGCAGATCGGCTCACCCCGCCAGATCTATAAAGAGCCTGAGACCCCATTTGTCTCGGAATTCATCGGCCAGTCTGTCATCATCCCTGATTATTACAAACTGCAGGGCTTTGAATCCGGCAAAGATAAATATGACGGCGCGATCATCCGCCCGGAATTTGTCGAGGCCTTCAAGAGTGACAATCCGCATTTTGCCAAACTGTTGAGCTTTTCCGAAGAAGGTGTCATCAAAGACATCTTGTTCCGCGGCAACAGTCTGGAATTAAAGATCGATGTTGACGGCATCATCCTCTCAACCTTCCGCTCTCTCGAGCGGCGTCCGGTCGAGATCGGCGAGAAAATGAACGTCATCATCTATCGTCTGTTCGCATTTGACAAGGAGAAATCCTACCTGCTCGAAAATGAGAATCTGGCAAACTCTGACGCTTCCGGAGAAGACATGGACGCTCTCATTTATGGCGACGCCGGGTACTTCGTGGGGTAAGTGAATTTGAAATACGTGCAGTAATTACGGGTTGTTTGCGTATTCTTCTGTTTTAAACCGTAATTTTTTACCCCCACTACGAGCTATATTCTGACAACATCAATATAACTCGTATATTTATGGTTTTATTACGAGCTATATTTAAATATCATGAATATAGCTCGTAATCTCCAAGCAATATTACGTGCTATATTTAACGATTAGTATTTCAGCTCGTAATTAGACATTATTATTACGAGTTGAATTTCATCTTCTCTTATTTAACCCGTATTTATCCCTTTCGCTATTTTGTCCTGCATTTGACAAACCCCCTCTTCTTTTCATAAGATACTGTCAAACAACAAAAGGCGGTATCACTATGTCCAATGACAATTTCCTTTTTCATAAATTGAACAGCTATGCGCAGTCAGATTTCTATCCGTTTCACATGCCGGGACACAAGCGAAATGTATTCCTTTCTCCTGAGGCAATCGAAAGCAATGCGGATGTCAGGACCTCGCCGAACGCAGCCACGCCCGAATCCATCGACATTACTGAGATCACAGGCTTTGATGATCTCCATCACCCGGAAGGAGTCCTTAAAGAAGCACAGGAGCAGATGGCAGAAGTCTTCGGTGCGCATAAAAGCTTCTTTCTTGTAAACGGCAGTACTGCGGGCATCCTTACCGCAATCTGCGCCTGTACGAAAAAGGGTGGCCGAATCCTGATGGCAAGAAACTGCCACAAGTCCGTCTATCATGCTGCGCTATTGCAGGAACTCTCAATTGATTACATCCATCCGCCTGTAACAGAATATGGGATCGCAGGAAGCATTTCTCCGGATGAAGTTTCACAAATGCTTTCACAAGCACCATCTGACCATCCCTGCCAAGCCATCGTCATCACGTCTCCGACCTATGACGGAATCGTATCTGACATTTCCGCAATCGCAGATCTTGCCCATGCACACAATATCCCGCTAATCGTAGACGAGGCGCATGGCGCACACTTTGGATTTTCAGACGGATTTCCGAAAAAGGCGCTGGCATACGGTGCGGACATCGTAATCGAAAGCATCCACAAAACATTTCCTGCCTTCACGCAGTCTGCTGCGCTTCATCTTTCAAACTCGCCATATGTAGACGAAGCAAAGATCAGGCAGTACCTTTCCATCTTCCAGACCAGTTCTCCGTCCTATATCCTGATGGCCGGTCTGGATCATTGCACACAGATATTGAAAACTGATGCGGCAAATCTGTTTTCAGCGTTCGAAAAAAAGCTGGCCGCTTTTTATGAAAAAGCAGCCAATTTAAAAAACATATCTGTTTTATTTGCGGATGAGCATCTCCGGAATTTAAAAAACTTTTCCGAACAGACAGATCATCCTATCCTAACGGACCCGTCAAAGATCCTGATCTCAGCCGATGCCCTCGGAATGACCGGCGGCGAACTGTTTGCCGTTCTCCGTGACCAATACCATCTGGAACTGGAAATGGCATCCCTTCATTATGTCACAGCCCTGACTTCGATCATGGACACACAGGAAGGGTTTGACCGGCTGATCAGCGCATTGGAAGAACTCGATCAGAAAACGCCGGAGAGGCAGCCGAAAGAGGCAGACCTGCCGTTTGCACAAATCCCGCTGAAGGCAGGAGACATCTGCGAAGATTTTATCATTCCCTATCCCCCGGGCATCCCGCTTCTTGTCCCGGGCGAACAGATTACAGAAGATCATATCCGGCTGATTGCCAAGTACGTAAACGAAGGCATTACCGTTTATGGGATCGGATAAACAAACAGCACTTTACTTAACTAAAAAGCAGGCGACGATTCAACGTCCCCTGCTTTTCTTATCTCATCAAATATATAAGCAACAGAAATCAGAACTTTCCGCCGCCTCCGCCGTGCATCGTACCGGAGCCGCCAAAGTGGATCGTACTTCCACCGCCTCCACCGCCTCTATGGTCATCATCCTGCGGAATACGGGTCCGTACGACATTGCGTCGGATGAAACGGTCATCTGAAACACTCAGATGCGATGCATCACCGTAAATATATGCCCTCGCACCGTGCTGTCTGCGGACACGCTTCAGATTTTTCTTCTGTCTGGCAGTTGCGATCATGCCGATCCCAAATCCCAATATCACGGATAAGATTCCGGAAGCACCAAAGATCTGTTTCTTCGACCAGGACAATCCTCCTGTATAGGGTTCGCCGTTTCTTGCCATCTCTGCCACTTCATCTACCGTACTACAGTAAGATGTAAAGGCGCTGTAATAGTCCCCGTCACTCAGATGTGAAACCACACGATCTTCGATCAGATCGATTGCCGCGTCATTGACCGCTGTGATCCCAAAGCCTGTCGTCGTCACATGCCAGTCACGTTCTTCCATGCTGATCAAAAGTAGTACGCCGTCTTTATTCTCGCCCTGACCATATCCGTTGTAATCATAATAATCATCCGCAAAGGCTTCCGGTGTCTTCCCGTCCAGAGAATTTACCGTAACCACTGCGACATCCATCTGTTCTTTGTTGCTGACACTCGTCAGCTGTTCAAGAAGATCATTTTCTTCCCACTCTGACAAAAGATCTGCGTCATCAACGAGAAGCGGTTTTTGCCGTTCAGAAGGAATCACCTGCAAGCCATGGGCCTCCATTACTGTCCCCATATAGGACAGATAATCGGAGATACCCTCGTCGTAATAAGTGTTATCCGTCACGAAAACATTCCAGATCTGGTCAACCTCATCTTCAGTAAAAATATGCTCCGCGCGGCCGGACAGATAGACATAGTATTCGTCTGATGTCAAAAAGAGCATGACACCGTCTTTGATCGCACAGTTTTCCTCATAGAATGCTTCCGCTCTTGTGATCGCACCCTGATCGCTGGATGAATTATCTTCGCCAAAGTAAATGCCGATCCCGTAATCTTCATACAGCTGCTGCGCCTGTGCATCCAGCGCGGCAACCTCTTCGTCATCCAGGTTGGCGTCATCGAAAATAAACCTTCCCGCATCAGATACCAGAGTATCAGATGTTGTCACCGTCTCTTCGGCATCGGACGTCGTATCTGCAGACTCTTCCTCATCAAATGTCCAATCTTCTTCATCCTCCACAAATGCCGCGTCGAGCGCATCGGAAGCGGACTGTGCTGCAAATACAGGTCTTGCGCCTGCCAGGAATACAATGATCAGCGCCGGAACCAAAAAGAGGTAGATCATCTTACGGATCGTGAATTGATTACTTCGTTCTCTCATACCGATCTCCCCCTTCCTAAAGTACAAGCAATCCCAGTGTGATCAATACAAAAAATATGATCGTCAGGATCACGCATATTACCAGTCTGTGCCTTCCAAAAGCTTTTTTATCAAGCGGCAGATCGCCGACAAATTTTCCTGTCTGTCCGTTCATTGCAAACAGGTAGTTTTTCCCGTTCCAGGAAGTGGTCAGAAGCCAGACCGGATAGAGTGCATACGTAATCTTCGCATGCTTCCAGTCAAAATGATCCTGCCTACACTGCACACTATCATAGTGTCCTGTCGTTGCGCGAAGAGATTCCATCGCAGATGTCTTCATCCGGCCATTTGCCCGGTCCGTACATTCACTGTATCCAACATCATAACGGTCAGCAAGAAAGCCTGCCAGATATGCAGTCTGAAACGGAACCGCCTCTTCAAAATCAAACGGTTCGATGGATTCCATCAGTTCATCGAGCATCTTTCTGGAGCCGTCCACAGGTACATGCCGCATTGCGATCCTTCCTGCCCGGTGAAGCTCATAATACTCGGTTTCCACGTATTCATAGGTGCTGTCTGCCCACATCCGCACATTCTGCGCATCAAACCAGGCGTCTACATCCACATCCGCATCAAACAGCCAGAACGGAACATACACCCCTTTGATATCCTCAGGATGATCCTGTGCAGAGAACACCTTCGGCACATATTTCGCAGAATTAATATAGTTTTTAAACCCTGCTACAGCCTTTTCTTTATCAACCTTAAACGGGATCAGACAATCAGGTTTGAAGTCACCGGACAGCTGTCCTTCCATTACCACAACATTCCCACAATAAGGACAATGCGTTGCTGCAGTCGTCGCGTCTGCGATCACCTGCGCCCCACAGTTCGGACATCCGTAAACACGCAAATCTTCATCCTCTGCGTCTCCCCATTGTGTGCCGCCGTCAAACGTCAGCGTATAATCACCGGCCTGCTGTGTGCCTGTCTGCAGGATCGTCTGATTATCCGGCGCCATCTCGACATTCGGCGCCGCGCCTGCTGCTGCATACGCTGCCGCTTCATCCATCTGATTGGCGGATGATGCTGCCTGTCCGTCTTGTGCCAGCGCATCGTCTTTTTGCTGAAACTCCTCAGGCAAAAACAGAGAATCACAATATGGACATTTCAGCTTCTGCGAAGCAGCATCAAATGCCAGTGCTCCGCCGCAATTCGGACAATGGTAATCCATTATTCCAGCCATCTGATCACCTCCCGATGGATTTCTACGCAAAAAAATATCCTCATACTAATTATACGAAATGCCAAGCCTGTCTGCAAGCATGGCCTATTCGAAGTGTTTTCTAAGAGCCATGCAAAAAACGGCAGCCACACTTATGTGTGACTGCCGTCTGATTACTTATGCGCAAATCAACTTGGCGTTTGACAAAACCGCCCTAGTGTCTGCCATGCTTTTCAGCACCACGCAGACGTGCCATAGCACGGGCCAGGGATGCTTTCGACTGATAGTATTCCTGAATGCTCTGCTTCTGGCGCAGCTCTTCTTCTGCCTGCTGTTTTGCCTCCTCTGCTCTGCGGATATCGATCTCTTCCGGAAGTTCGATGGTGTTCACAAATACCCGACAGGTATCTGTTGCATTGTCAAACTCCAGGAAACCGGCACTGCAGATACCGTAGATGTCTTTTCCCTTGTCATCCACGATCTTCAGCTCACCTTCACTGATCGCAGCGACACTCTCCTCATGGCCTGTCAGATACTGATAGTGTCCGTCAAGCGCCGGGATAATGATCGTCTGCGCTTCACCGTCATAAAAGACTTTATCGTGCGCGATGACTTTCAATTTGAATGTACTCATTCTCACGCACCTCCTTTATGCTCCGGCTTTCATTGCCTCAGCTTTCTTCTTAACATCTTCGATGGTTCCGACATTGAAGAATGCCTGCTCCGGATATTCATCCATCTCACCATCAATGATTGCCTTGAATCCGCGAATGGTCTCAGCAAGCGGTACATACAGACCGTCAAGACCTGTAAACTGCTCTGCTACATGGAACGGCTGAGACAGGAAACGCTCGATCTTACGTGCACGGTAAACGGTTGTCTTATCCTCATCGGAAAGCTCTTCCATACCGAGGATTGCGATGATATCCTGCAGCTCTTTGTAATGCTGAAGGATCTCCTGTACGCTACGTGCAACGGAATAATGCTCATCACCAACCACATCTGCTTCCAGGATACGGGAAGTAGAATCAAGCGGATCTACTGCCGGATAGATACCCTTCTCAGCGATCTTACGTGAAAGAACGGTGGTCGCATCCAGATGTGCGAATGTCGTAGCCGGGGCCGGGTCAGTCAAGTCATCGGCCGGTACGTAAATTGCCTGTACAGATGTTACGGAACCTTCCTTCGTAGAAGCGATACGCTCCTGCAGCTCACCAAGCTCGTTTGCCAGTGTCGGCTGATAACCTACAGCGGACGGCATACGGCCAAGCAGAGCGGAAACCTCAGAACCTGCCTGTACAAAACGGAAGATGTTATCAATGAACAGAAGCACGTCTTTATGCTCTTTATCACGGAAGTACTCTGCCATTGTCAGACCGGTCTCAGCAACACGCATACGTGCTCCCGGCGGCTCATTCATCTGTCCGAATACCAGAGCTGTCTTAGCCAAAACGCCGGATTCCGTCATTTCTGTCCAAAGGTCATTACCTTCACGGGAACGCTCTCCAACGCCGGTGAAAATAGAATATCCGTCATGCTCTGTTGCGATGTTGTAGATCAGCTCCTGGATCAGTACGGTCTTACCTACACCTGCACCACCGAACAGACCGATCTTACCACCCTTAGAGTACGGAGCCAGCAGGTCGATGACCTTGATACCGGTCTCAAGAATCTCTGTTGTCGGGCTCTGGTCTTCAAATGTCGGCGGATTCCGGTGGATACACCATGACTCTTCTGCCTCAACCGGACCTTTACGATCGATCGGCTCACCAAGAACGTTGAACAGTCTTCCCAGACATTTCTCACCTACCGGAACGGTAATACCGCCGCCGGTTGCTGTAACATCCATGCCTCTGTGGAGACCCTCGCTGGCAGCCAGCATGATGCATCGTACGGTTGCATTTCCCAGATGCTGGGAAACTTCCATAACGCATTTCTCGCCGGCATTATCAACCACAAGCGCATCCTTAATGGCCGGAAGATCATGATCGGAAAATTCCACGTCTACTACAGGTCCCATGACCTGCACGATTTTTCCTACATTCATACTAATTTGCCTTTCTTAACTTTTCTTATTCTTCTGCGCTTTCGCGCCGGCAACTACCTCAGTAATCTCCTGCGTGATCGCTGCCTGTCTTGCACGGTTAAAGGAAATTCCCAGCTCATGCAGAATCTCTTTCGCATTGTCTGTCGCATTCTGCATCGCCATCATACGGGAATTGTGCTCACTGGCATAGGATTCAACAAGAGCACCGTAGATGGAACCGGCTACGATATTTGGAATCAGATTATCCATAACTTCGCTGACGGAGGGATGGAAGTTGGTTACCGGGGAATATTTTCCTACGCCCTCTTCCTCAACAAAACCGTTCATATCCAGCGGAAGCAGACGGAACATCTCAGCATTCATGCGGAATGCATTTTCCATCTTCGTGTAGACAACATAAACTTCATCCACACGGTCTTCCAGATAGTCTGTCACCAGCTGTGTCGTAATGTTTCTTGCACGATAAAGGCTCGGATCCTGTACGGTATAGCGGAAGGCTTCTTCCAGGTTATACCCTTTGTTTTCAAAGAAATGACGTCCTGTTTCTCCAATGGAGTAGAACTTCACATTTTTGTACTGTTCCGCATCCTCTGTCGCAAGCTTCAACACGTTGTGGTTATAAGCACCGGCCAGGCCTTTGTCACCCGTGATTACAACATATCCACGAACTTTTTCTTCGTCGGGTTTGTCCTTTCCGAAGTAAGGACCAGTGTAATCCTGGATTTCCTTCATCATTCTCGCAACAGCTGCGCGCTGCTCAAAGAAGAACGGCTCAGTCTGTGCCAGTGTCTTTTTTGCCCTCGTCATCTTGGAAGAAGAGATCATATACATGGCATTGGTGATCTTCATCGTATCCTGGATACTTCCGATCCTTCCCTTAATCTCTTTAACACTTGCCATATATTATTCTCCTCTGCTCATGAACTCTTTTGCAGACTCCATAATCTTATTAGCCAGCTCATCAGACATTACCTTCGTCTCTTCAAGCTCTTTCACGATCTCAGGACGCTCAATCTCGAAGAACTCCAGCATCTTCGTCTGTGTTGCCTTAATCTTCTCCGGCTCTACATCAATAAACACCTTATGTGTAGCGGTCCAGAGTGTGATAACCTGCTCTGCCATTGAAAGCGGTTTTCCAAGCGGCTGTTTCAGGAGCTCCATCAGACCCTTACCATAACGCAGCTGTTCTTTGGTTGCGTCATCCAGGTCAGATGCAAACTGTGTGAAGACTTCCATCTCACGATACTGTGCAAGGTCCACACGAAGGGAACCTGCTGCCTTCTTGGTCGCTTTTGTCTGTGCCGCACCACCAACTCGGGATACGGAAAGACCGACGTTAACGGCCGGACGCTGTCCGGAGTTGAACAGGTTACTCTCAAGGAAGATCTGTCCGTCTGTAATGGAGATAACGTTTGTCGGGATATAAGCCGATACGTCACCATCCTGTGTCTCAATGATCGGCAGTGCGGTAATGGAACCACCGCCTGCTTCCGGGCTCAAGCGGCTGGAACGCTCCAGCAGTCTTGAATGCAGATAGAATACGTCACCCGGATAAGCCTCACGGCCCGGAGAACGCTCCAGCAGCAGAGACAGCGCACGGTATGCAACCGCGTGCTTGGACAGATCATCGTAGATGATCAGAACGTCCTTGCCCTGATACATGAAATACTCTGCAAGTGCCGTACCTGCATAAGGTGCGATAAACTGAAGAGGTGCTACATCACTAGCGGTAGCAGCTACGATAGTTGTATATTCCATCGCGCCGTGTGCCTCAAGCATACCCTTAACCTTAGCGATCGTAGATGCCTTCTGGCCGATCGCTACATAGATACAGATACAGTCCTGACCCTTCTGGTTAATGATCGTGTCGGTTGCGATTGATGTCTTACCTGTCTGACGGTCACCGATGATCAACTCACGCTGTCCACGTCCGATCGGGAACATGGAGTCGATGGAGAGGATACCGGTTGCCAGCGGTACGGCAACTGACTTACGATCTACGATACCTGGCGCAGGGCTCTCTACCATACGATAGTCGTCTGCTTCGATCTCACCCTGTCCGTCGATTGGTGCACCAAGTGCGTTGATAACACGGCCGATAAACTTATCACCGACCGGAATACCTGCTTTTTTCTCAGTACGGCTTACTTTTGTACCTTCGCTGATGCCGGCATCGCTACCGAACAGGATAACACCCATTTCACTCTGGCGTACGTCCTGTACCATACCTTTCACGCCGTTCTCAAATACAACGATTTCACCGTACATAGCTTTGTCGATGCCATAAACAGTAACGATTCCATCACCAACGGAGATGACGGTACCGACTTCTTTGTCCTTGGCTTCGAACTCAAAATCGTTTATCTCTTCTTTTAAGATGGAGATAATATCGTGCGAACTAATTGCGCCCATCTTACTCACCTCCTGCTAACTTGTTACGCAAACCTGCTATTCTTCCGCGAAGACTCCAGTCGTATTCACTTCCGTCGACTTCCAGTACAAATCCGCCGATCAGGGATGCATCCTCTTCCATTACAAGATTTACATCCTTTGTTCCATACTTGTCACAGAGAAAAGCCTTCATTTCTTTTTCCTGTGTCTCGTTTGGCGGTGTAACATAACGCAGCTTTGCGTCCAAAACCTGCTGATGTTCGTTCACATACTGCTGATAGCCTTCTACGATCTCCGGGAAAAATTCCATATCCGCCTGACGGCAGAGAACCTTTAACAGATTTCTGCTCTGTTCCGGGAAGATCCGGTCGATCGCAGCATATTTCTGCTCATTGTATACGGCAGGGCTTTTTAAGATGCCTGCCAGACACGGTTCTGCATCGTAGATTTCCAAAGCCTCATTCATGACCTCTACAGGCATCTCCAATGCACCCAGCGCCTTTACATATTTATTCGCTGTTATTGTCATTCGCTTTTACCTGCTTTCGTCAAGAACTCGTTATAAAGCTTCTCATTTGTCTCAGCATTGCTGGCGCCGCCAATGATCTTGGCTGCTGCAAGCAGTGCAAGCTCTCTTACTTCAGCCTGTGCGTCCTTCATCGCTTTTTCGCGTTCCTGCTCAATGGTTTCATTGGCTTTCTTGATAATATTTTCGGACTCTGCCTTTGCCTCATTTACAATACGCTCATATTCAGCGTCTGCACGGCCTCTGGCATCTTCAACGATCTGACGAGCTTCAATCTTCGCATTCGCCAGTGAGTCCTCATATTCTTTCTGAAGAGAAAGTGCTTTCTCTTTCTCTTCCCTAGCCTGTTTGAACTTGCTGTTGATAGAATTCTTTCTGTCATCCAGCGTTTTCTGCACACGATTGTACAGGAACTTGCGATAAATCAGATACAGAACGATCAGGTTTACAATTGTCCATACAATGGTCAAATTAAAACTTATCATGTTCTGCCTCCTGTGCCCGTCTATTGCCTGTTACAGGCCTGCGGGCTGCATTGCATATC
The DNA here is from genome assembly GCA_045539215.1 of Eubacterium sp. Classification (GTDB taxonomy): domain Bacteria; phylum Bacillota; class Clostridia; order Lachnospirales; family Lachnospiraceae; genus SY8519. The sequence continues at coordinate 19,142 of JAZQEX010000093.1, forward strand.
TTTAATGTTCTCTGTACACCCGATTATGCCATTACCAGGATCAGAATAGCTACTACCAGACCATAGATAGCGGTTGCCTCTGCAAGTGCACAACCAAGGATCATGGTGGTCATGATTCTTCCGCCTGCCTCCGGCTGTCTTGCTGTAGCTTCTACCGCACCTGCGGTTGCGTTACCGATACCAATACCTGCACCAATACATGCGAGTGCTGCAATACCTGCGCCAATAGCTGTTACTGACATAACATTTTCTCCTTTTTACTCTTTTTTACTTTTTGTACAAGTTTTTTGTTACTTTGTTACCCGACAGATCGATCCGTGATCTGTCTTTTCATGCGTGTTACTCTGCTTCGAGGTCTTCTGTTGCCTCACCGATATACAGTGAAGTCAGGAATGCAAAAATGAATGCCTGAAGCAATCCGTCAAAGATATCGAAGTACAGACCTGCAATGGCCGGTACGACGACCGGAACTGCGATGTGGATCAGTTCCATGATAACGAATCCACCTAACATGTTACCGAAAAGTCGCATGCTCAGTGAGAACAGACGGATGAAGATATCCAGGATATTGAACGGTAACATCATCATTGTCGGATGCTTAAACGATTTTAAGAACCCGCCGAATCCTCTTGCGCGAATGTTCGCGAACTCTACCAGAAAGATCGACATCAAAGCCATACCAACGGTAATGTTCAGGTCCTTTGTCGGCTGCGCAAACCCAAATAGCGGCAACAGGTTCATTACAGCGATGAACATAACAAGGAACATGAAATATGGTACATATCCCTTGGCGTTCGGACCAACAAGACGACCGAAAAATCCCTTGAATTTTTCATGCGCCCACTCTAATGCAAGCTGTCCTTTTCCCGGATTTTCTACACTTAGTTTTCTCGTTGCGAGAAGCATAAAGACGATGATCACTGCCATGGCGATCCACATAACTACCAGCGACTCCTGGATCTTAATGCCGCCGCCGATCGGAATCGTAAACAATGTCTTCACTTCAAGACCCGCAGAGATTTCTTCTTGAATGTTTCCCGTATCCGGTCACCTCCCCCTTTTTTAATTTTTTCAGTGGAAGCTGCTTTCCGCTATAAAGCTATACTCCCCCTTATAACTGTTAAATAAACAATCATGTTTTTATTTTAGTGCAACAGAGCGAAAAGTCAATGAATTTTTAATAATTGCGTCATACAAAATTTATTTCATTAATGCATCAACGTTTTCCAGTAATCACGAATCTGCATAACAAAAACAGAGACCGCATCGCTGCGATCTCTGCATGTTCTTTATGCTGTTGTCTCTATGATTCGGAACCGTCTGAATCGTTTTCCTCTGTCAGATCATCTGTATCAAAATCTTCGATCTCATCCATCACAGGCGCATCACTGTACTCACTGTGTTTTAACTTTGAAAGAATTTTCTTTTGTTTCCGTCTCCTGTGTGCTCTCCTGATCGAGAAAATGATGGCCACAATGATCGCAACCAGAATTGCAAGGCCCGTCAGGGACTTGAGCATACCCAGTTCTTCCACCAGTGATTTCACCTGGTCGATGAAACTGTCAATGCCCGATTTCTGATCCAATTCCTCAATGGCAGAGCCTGTATCCGGCAGAATCTGCTTTGCGTCCTCTGTTGTAACAAGGATCGCTGTCCTGCCCACTTCATTTCCACCATAGGTATAGATTACTTCTCCCGTCTGGCTTCCGTCATCCGCAGTGGTATAGACTACCTCCGGTGTTGTATCTTCGATTGACACACCATTTGGCAATGTCAGCATAGCTTCCGGATTGACCTCGGCACTTACGATCTCCTTGCCTTCCGGAACGGTATATCCTTCTGTTAATGCAGCCTGATCCAGCCTGGTCTCGTTTTCCTTAATATTGACATTTGAGAAATTCGCAAAGCCGTATTCAAATAGCGCCTGTGTCTCGGTATACTGCGCATCTCCTCTGGAACGGAGCACAACGCAGGCCAGGCGATGACCATCCTGCTCCGCAAAAGTCACAAGCGTGTGCAGCGCTGCTTTCGTATATCCGGTCTTGCCTGCTGTAGCGGGTTCATAAAGATACTGATCTGTCTTCTTTCCGCAGATCATCTTATGATGGTTGTACATCAGGACTTCTTCTTCCTGCATATTGGTTGCAGGGATCCGATACTCTTCTGTGCCCGCGATCTGACGGAACGTCTCGTTCTGATATGCAGCCCTGGCGATCTTTGCCAGGTCCCTGGCGGTTGTCACATGCTCTTCATCGGGCAATCCGTTCGGATTCATGAAGTGGGTATTCGTACAGCCAAGAAGTGCTGCGCGGTCATTCATCATCTGTACAAATGCATCATGATCGCCGCCCGTCACATGTTCGGCCAAAGCATAGGCGCATTCATTCGCCGACGCAAGCATCAACGCATACATACACTGCTCTACCGTCAGCTGCTCACCTTCCATTCTCCAGATGCCGGACCCTTCGGTATTGTTGACTGCATCTGCAGAAAATGTGACCACATCATCCATGGATGCATTTTCCAGCACCAGCATCGCCGTCATGATCTTTGTCGTACTCGCCGGATAATCCTGTACATCCGCATTTTTCTCATACAATGCAACACCGGTATCCAGATCGATCAGGATCGCCTTGTCAGACCAGAGTGCGTCCGGCCCAACCGGCCAGCTGATGCCCTGTTCGGTCGCACGGATCTCCAGCTCATTCTGCGGGCCTTCCGGCAGAACCTCTTCCTCCTCGGCTGCAGAACTATCCTCCTCTTCCTCCTCAGCCGCCCAGGCTGAAACCGGCATGAAAGAAATGCCTGACGAAAAGGCAAGCAACGCTGCAAAAAGGAATACCAGAAAACTGTATTTGAACTTCTTTTCTTTTCTAATCATATAATTCTCCTAAAAAACGCAACCTCTAGTATAACTTGCTTTTGCCATTTCGTCAAAATTTATCGCTTTTTACGCAAAAACCTCCGGCTGGCAGATCTGTCAGCCGGAGGTCTCCGTTTCAAAATTTCAAACAATAAAAGGATCAGAAATCAGTAAAATTCTTCTCTTTTCTCTTCTCAAGGAAAGCGGTCATACCTTCTGTCTTATCATGTGTCGAGCAGGTAATACCAAACAGGTTTGCTTCATACTCAACCGCATTCTTGATATCCATATCGTATCCGTTGTTGATCGCTGCTTTTGCGATTGCTACAGCGTAGCTTGCGTTCCGTGCGATCTTGCCGGCAAGCTTCTTAGCCTGAGCCATCAGCTCTTCTGCCGGATATACATGGTTTACAAGACCGATTCTGTATGCTTCCTGAGCATCGATGTTGGTGCATGCAAAGATCATCTCTTTTGCACGTCCCATACCGATCAGGCGAGCCAGACGCTGTGTTCCGCCAAATCCCGGAATGATTCCAAGACCTGTCTCCGGCTGTCCGAACAGTGCGTTTTCAGAAGCCAGACGGATATCACATGCCATACAGATCTCACAGCCGCCGCCGAGAGCGAAACCATTTACAGCTGCGATCGTAACCTGACGCATATTCTGAAGTTTGAAGAACGGCTCAGCAGCACGCATACCAAATGCACGTGCATCTGCAGCACTGAAATTAACCATTTCAGAAATATCTGCGCCTGCTACAAATGACTTCTCGCCTGCACCTGTCAGGATCAGGACCTTGATATCGTCATTTGCTTCCACTTCTGTCAGACACTCATTGAGCTCGGTCAGTGTCTCACTGTTTAATGCGTTCAGCGCTTTCGGACGGTTGATCGTAAGTACAGCAATCGGGCCATCCACTTCAAGAATCAGATTGTTCATGACTATTCCTCCTTTTTTGTTCCGATGCTTAATATAAGGCTTTGCCCATAGTATACACCTTAATAATTAATCTTTAAAGTATTTTTGTGAAAAAAATGTCAAAGATTTTGGTTTCACTACAATCTCAAACCTTAAGCATGGATTTTAGGAGCGAATTCACTTTTCTTATCCGGAAAAATCAGCTAAACTGTTTCCATACTTATATTTGAAATAACGAAAGGACACGTCATGAGATATCCGAACTTTTTATCCGAAAACGGCACCATCGGTTTCATTGCTCCATCGTTTGGCTGTAATATCGAGCCATATCAATCAGCTTTCAAAAATGCGCTGAAAACATTTCAGGAGAAAGGCTATCAGACGAAACTCGGCCCAAACTGCTTTGAAGGCAGTGGCATCGGCATCAGCAACACACCTGAAAAATGCGCACAGGAGTTTATGGATGCCTGGCAGGACGGGGATTCTGATATTCTGATCTCCTGTGGCGGCGGTGAGCTGATGTGTGAGATTTTGCCATACGTCGATTTTGACAAAATAAAAAACACCCCTGCCAAATGGTTTGAGGGATATTCGGATAATACCAACCTTGCATTTTTACTGGCCACGATCTGTGATACGGCGGCCATCTACGGTCCATGCGCGCCGGCATTCGGCATGGATCCCTGGCATGCGTCTCTGGAAGATGCGTTTTCCATTCTGACGGGGGATTCCGCCTGCAAAGCTGATACAGATAGTGTCGATGCATCTTTTGCCGTCCGGGGCTTTGATCTTTATGAAATCGAAAGCCTGAAGGATGAAGAACATCCACTTGTGCCCTATAATGTCACGCAGCCTGTCATCCGCAAACGCTTCCCGGATAATGATACCGCATTTTCCGGGCGTCTCGTCGGCGGCTGCCTGGATATTCTGTGCATGCTTTGCGGCACGAAATATGACCGGGTTAAAGCTTTTAACGAACGCTATGCTGATGATGGTGTAATCTGGTTTCTGGAAGCCTGTGACTTAAATGTCCTGTCGATCCGTCGCGCGATCTGGCAGCTTGACCAAGCCGGCTGGTTTGCAAATGCGAAAGGATTTCTGATCGGGCGTCCGTTAAACGGCGAAGCGCTGTTTGGTCTCGACCAATATGACGCTGTCACTAAGATTCTCGGGAAATACAATGTTCCGATCCTGATGGATTTAGACATCGGTCACCTTCCGCCAATGATGCCGCTGATCGAAGGAAGTGTGGCAGATGTGAAGATGACAGGAAATGATCTGTCGATCACAATGCATTTAATCTAACGACAGGCATAAGAAAAGCAGCGGTCATATGGTTGATCCGCTGCTTTTTATTATCTATTCTATTTGTCTTTTAGTTCCACCGTCACAACCGATCCGTGCTTTACAAGCTTTAATGACTTCAGTCCGCCGATCAGATCAGACAGGGAACTCTTGTTGTAATTGCTGATATCAAAGTCCGCCCAGCGGTTCTGCAGCTTGCTGCCGATCTCGCCAAGCGTTGTCTCTTTGTCTTTATTATTATTTGCGATGATGATGCCGCGTACACGACGTTCGATCGTACGAAGAGAAATGATATTGCGGGTGTCACGTTCAGGCGTCTTGCCCTTCTCTTTTTCCGCTTCCTTTTTCATTGCGGAAAGATTGATAAACTTGTTATATGCCGCAATCAGCGCATTCGGGGTTTTCTCTTCGCCCATGCCGATCACCATCATATTTTCTTCCCGCAGGCGGCTTGCCAGTCTCGTGAAATCACTGTCGCTTGACACGATACAGAACCCGTCCACTTTTCCGGTATAGAGAATATCCATCGCATCTATGATCAGAGAAGAATCTGTAGAATTCTTTCCTGTTGTGTTGCTGTACTGCTGGATCGGTGTGATGGAGTTCTCCAGAAGAACACGTTTCCACTTTGTCGCTTCCGGGCGGGTCCAGTCACCGTAAATCCGGCGATAGGTCGTCACACCTTCCTCATTGATCTTATCTAGTATAATATCGATATAGTCTGCTGATACGTTATCTGAATCGATCAGCAGCGCGATTCGTTTTTCATCCATAATAATCTCATCTTTCTATAATCATCTTGCAAATAGGATTCCCCATCTCCGAGAACTTCTGCTCATACTCCGTCATGACATTGCCTTCGTTCATCGTCTCGTTATGATGCAGGTCTGTCGTGCTTGCGACAAGCTTCCAACCGGCCGGCTCCACCTGCTCCAAAGACCACGCAAACAGATCCTGGTTATCGGTCTTAAATTCAATGTGTCCTTCTTTTGCAAGAATCTGGTCATAGCGCTCCAGATATCGTGTGGAGGTCAGGCGGCGCTTTGCATGACGGTCCTTCGGCCACGGATCGGAGAAGTTTAAGTAAATCCTGTCAACTTCACCTTCGGCAAATACATCGCAGATCTCCTCTGCGTTCATGCTGATGAAAAGGACATTGGCAAGCGGTTCTTCATCGTATTTCTGCAGTGCTCTTACAAGGACACTGTCATACCGTTCGATCCCGATGTAATTGATCTCCGGATGCAGTCTTGCCATATCCATGACAAAACGGCCCTTCCCCATGCCAATCTCGACATGAAGAGGACCATTGCTTTCAAAATTTGACTGCCAGCTGCCTTTATTCTTCTTTGCAGCTTCCTCCTGGAAGCATCTCTCGTGTCCGGCGACCGCTTCCGCGGCGCCGGGTACGTTACGTAATCTCATATGGTTAATCCTGTTCTTCTAAGCAATGAATCTGGAACTATACGAAGCAAATTCTCCCAAATCGTTCCAAAATCTCTCAAATTCCTTGCAGATATGGCCACCAAACTTGCTTTTTGGAACTTTTTTATTGCTTGAGGCATACTTTAGTTCCAAATTTTTCTATTTTTGGAACTAATCTTCCAATTTTCCGGCAAATAGTTCCAAAATCGGTCAAATCGTTCGAAAATCCAGTGGTCAGAGCTTCCTTTTGGAACTTTTTAGCAAGAAATCACGAAAAAAGTTCCAAAGCGGCTAACGCACGGGTGTCCTTTGCTATAGATGCGGATTCGTATGCAAGCATCCGCTCCGCATCTGCACCTCAGGAGCTTATCACTCAAGTTCACTTGCGCCTGTGTACAGCTGATAATACGTTCCCTTCTTCGCAAGCAGGTCTTCGTGGTCGCCACGCTCGATGATATGACCGTGGTCTAATACCATGATGACATCTGCATTCTGGATCGTTGAAAGACGATGTGCGATAACGAATACGGTACGGCCTGCCATCAGTGCGTCCATACCACGCTGTACGATTGCCTCGGTACGGGTATCGATGGAAGATGTTGCCTCGTCAAGTACCATTACCGGCGGGTCTGCGACTGCCGCACGGGCGATCGAGATCAGCTGGCGCTGGCCCTGGGAAAGGCCACTGCCGTCTCCGGAAAGTACCGTATTATATCCATCCGGCAGCATGCGGATAAAGCTGTCCGCGTTGGCAAGTTTTGCTGCCTTGATACATTCTTCATCAGTTGCTTCCAGACGTCCGTAACGGATATTCTCCATTACGGTTCCGGTAAACAGATTGACATCCTGCAATACCACGCCCATCGAACGACGAAGTGACGGCTTTGCGATACGGCCGATGTCGATGCCATCATAAGTAATGCTTCCGCCCTGAATATCATAGAAGCGGTTTAACAGGTTGGTGATCGTCGTTTTACCTGCGCCGGTCGCACCGACAAACGCGATCTTCTGACCCGGTTCCGCAAACAGATTGATATCAAACAGGACCTGCTTGTCTGTCACATAACCAAAGTCAACATGTTCCATTTCCACACGGCCGCGCATCGGCACCAGCTCGAAGCTGCCGTCTTCCTGCGGAACCTTCCATGCCCAGTGACCGGTACGTTCTTCGCACTCTGTCATTGTGCCGTCTTCTGCTACGTGAACGCGTGCCAGATTTACTTCTCCGGTATTGCCTTCCACCTGCTCATCCATCAGGTCAAAAATACGTTCTGCACCTGCAAGTGCCATAACGATAAAGTTGATCTGGTTGGAAACCTGCGCCAGCGGGTTGACAAAGCTTCGGGACAGCTGCAGGAATGCAGCGATACCACCAAGTGTCATAACGCCGACACCGGAAAGCGTTGGATTGATCACGCCTGCGATACCCAGTGCACCACCGATGATCGCAATGATAACATACAGGATAAAGCCCAGGTTATTCATGATCGGGAACAGGATATTCGCAAACGTATTCGCCTTAGTCGCGTTGACACGCAGCTCTTCGTTAACGATATCAAACTGTTCTTTCGCTTTCTCTTCGTGGCAGAATACCTTAACGACCTTCTGTCCGTTGATCATTTCCTCAATGTAGCCGTTTACCACACCGAGAGACTGCTGCTGCTTTAAGAAATACTTTCCGCTTCGGCTCGCGATCAGCTTGATCGTCATGAATATGATCACGCAGAAACCAACGACCACCAAAGTCAGCCAGATACTGATCGACAGCATTGCGATAAATACCGCAACGATCGTGATCGATGAAGACATGATCATCGGGATACTCTGGGAGAGCATCTGACGAAGCGTATCAACGTCATTGGTATAATGGCTCATGATATCGCCGTGCGTATGCGTATCAAAGTAACGGATCGGGAGCTTCTGCATATGTTCAAACATATCGTCCCTGATCTTTTTCTGAATGCCCTGTGAAACGACGACCATCAGCCGCTGATACATATATCCGGCAAACGCACCGATCAGGAAGATGATCAGGATCTGAATGATATAATGTGCAAGTCCCGAAAGGTTCGGATTATTCTGTGTCACAAGCGGTGTGATATAATCATCGATCAGGCTCTGGATAAACGTGCTTGAAATTGCTGTAACGACAGAACTGATGATGACAAAGATTACGACCAGTATAAATCTCAGCTTATATTGACCGATATAGGAAAGGATCCGTTTCAGCGTTCCCTTCGCATCTCTTGCCGTCCGCGCGCGCGGCATGACTTTCGCGTGATTGCCGTGTCCGGAGTCATGTTTTACATGCTCATTTTGATTGGCCTGCATCATTTCGGGCTGCTTGTTTTTGTTCTTATTCATCTTCCAGCCCTCCATTCTGCTGTGATTCAAATACTTCTCGATAGATTATGCTCTTTTCAAGAAGCTCTTCATGTGTTCCGACATCCGTGATCTTACCTTCATCAAGCACAACGATACGATCCGCATCTTTTACGGATGAGATACGCTGCGCAATGATGATCTTGGTTGTATCCGGGATCTCTTCTAAAAATGCCTGACGGATTCTGGCATCGGTCTTGGTGTCGACCGCGCTCGTCGAATCGTCGAGGATCAGGATCTTCGGCTTCTTCAACAATGCTCTGGCAATACACAGACGCTGGCGCTGGCCACCGGAAACATTGGTACCACCCTGTTCGATCCAGGTGTCATATTTCTCCGGGAATCCCTGAATGAAATCATCCGCCTGTGCCAGCTGGCATGCATGGATCATCTCTTCGTCCGTCGCATCTTCTTTACCCCAGCGCAGGTTGTCTTTGATCGTACCGGAGAACAGGACATTCTTCTGCAGAACCATTGCTACTTCATTTCGCAGGGTCTCCAGATCATAATCCTTAACATCCACACCACCGACCATAACACTGCCGGCAGAAACATCATATAAACGCGGAATCAGCTGAACAAGACTTGATTTCGAAGAACCCGTTCCACCGATAATACCGATCGTTTCACCGGACTTAATATCGAGTTCGATCCCGTCAAGGACCGGCTTCTCCGCACGCTCTGAATACGAGAAATTGACATTCGAAAAACGGATGGATCCGTCTTTTACTTCCATAACCGGATTTTCTTTATTCTGAATATCACTCTCTTCTCTTAAGAGCTCAGCCATACGTTCCATCGATGCACGCGCGATGATGAACATGACAAATACCATAGAGATCATCATCAGACTCATCAGGATCTGCAGCGCATAAGTAAACAAACTCATTAACTGACCGGTTGTCAGGCCGCCTGCTCCGGCGATGCCGCCGGAAGCGATGATCGTCTTTGCACCAAACCATGCAACCGCGATGATACTTCCGTAAATTGCCAGCATCATGATCGGGAAGTTGATAACGATCGTACGCTCTGCCTTCATAAAATACTGATAGATCTTATCGGAGATCCGATTGAACTTTCCTATCTCAAAGTATTCCCGGCGGAAGGATTTTACGACACGGATTCCGTGCAGGTTTTCCTGTGTTATTTCATTTAAGCTGTCATAGGTCTTAAACACTTTTTCAAAAAGCGGATGTACCGTTGTTGCCAGCCAAAGAAGTGCTACCAGGATGATCGGGATTACGATTACAAAAATGATCGACAGCTTTGCATTGATCGTAAAAGAAAGCACCAATGCCGCGATCAGCATGATCGGGCTTCTTGCCAATGTACGGATCGCCATCTGGTATGCGTTCTGTACGTTCGTAACATCCGTCGTCAAACGCGTGATGATACTTGCCGTCGAAAAGCGGTCAATGTTTGAAAAGGAATATTTCTGTACTTTATAGTACATATCCTGGCGCAGATTCCGCGCAAATCCGGCAGAGGCGACCGCCGCATACCGGCCGGAAAGTGCACCAAAAAACAGTGATACAAACGCCATGACCAAAAGGATCACGCCGACTTTTGCGATCACGCTCATATTTCCTGCTTCGATACCACGGTCGATCAAAATCGCCATCACATAGGGGATTGCAACCTCCATCACGACCTCACCGATGATCGTCACTGGCGCGAGGATGCTCGCCTTCTTGTATTCCCGCAGGGATTTCAGTAATAATCTTAAGTTCTTTCGCATGTAGTTTTCCTCGTAGGTGCTATTTAACTGTTTAGCTCCACCCCTACATTCGCAAAATATTATTATTGACAATAATCTATGGAAACTAAAATTTTGCTCATTTGGGGGGGCGGTGCCTGTTCAGGCACTCCTCAGAAGAAATCCACTCATTTGGTGAACAAGTTCCCCAATGATTGTCTTTCTCCTGAGTGACCTAAACAGTTACTCTTTAATTACAAAAATAGCGCACACAGACACATCGAACTTCTCCGGTCTGCGGGCACTTTTCTATACACAGTAGGAGTATTATACGTCTTTATCACATTGATTTCAAGTAACTAACTGCAAAAAGCTGTCCCGAGCTGTAAGAAATCCTTCCTGCCCGGAACAGCAAATTTACTCAATTATTTTTGAATGAACTCCAGTAAAACACCATTACAATCTCGGATGAACATTACAGAATCGGTTCCCATATGTACCTCATGCGCGATGTCGACTCCCTTCTCCACAAAACCTGTTTTTAAAGCCTCCATATCATCTACAAGAAAAGCAACATGTTTTGTGCCGACTGTCTGCAGATCAGAATTGGGCATCAGGCGGTCATCCGGAATTTTCTTTGGTTCGTCGTATTGAAACAATTCGATTTCATAATCCAGATCTTCTCTTCTGATGAATACAATTCTTGCACCCAATAGTGGTGCATACTCGTCACTGACAGCCTGAAATCCCAGATTCGTTTCATACCAGGCAACCGATTCCTCCATATTGTTCACACTGATTCCTGTGTGTAATACTTTTATAATATTGGTATACATTCCTCTTTTCTCCTTTATAAACTAAAAACCAACCACATGACTTCCGCCATCGATGATCATTGTCTGACCTGTGATCATTGCGGATTGATCGCTGAGCAGAAACAGAATCGCATTTCCGACATCTTCCGGTTCAGACAGTTTTTTCAAAGGAACATTTGCGACCGCATGTGGTGGCGGATCGATCATGCCTCCTACTCTTACACCGCCCGGCGCTATAGCATTGACACGAATGCCAAGATCTGCCCATTCCACTGCGCCCTGCATTGTCATGGAAACGACAGCGCCCTTGCTGGCGCTATAATGTGCGCCACACATCGGTTTTGGCATACCACGCACTCCGGACATGGAGGAAAAATTCACGATAGATCCACCTCTGTGCTGCATGCTTTGTCTGACCACTTCCTGCATCATGAAAAAAACACCTCTTGCATTCACATTCATGACCAGATTCCACTCATCCAGGGTGATCTCCAATGCCGGTTTTCCCCAAAGCAATCCCGCCGCCTGGACAAGCAGATCGATTTCGCCCATAGCCTTTCGGATATTTTCAATTCCGTCCGGTATGGATTCCGGGTCTGAAAGATCCATTTCAAAGCACTGTACTGTTCCATACTTCGACAGATTCTGTTCAGCACGTTTTAATTGATTTGCGTTGATATCGATAATCGCTACCCTAACACCGTTTTCCAAAAGCATCTTGCTGACAACACTTCCGATCCCGCCGGCACCACCGGTAACGACAGCCAGTTTTCCATCTAATCCATATCCCATGTTATCTTTCCTCCTAAAATTTATGATCGGAATCCTCAAAATGGCAAAAGAGAATTCCGATCATCTTTCTTATTCTTCGATCCAGGAGATCAAACCACCTGTCATGGACGGATCTACATTCGGGCAAACATACTTCTCATATGCCTCCGGAATCTCTGTGTATTTGAACTCATGGCTGATCAACGGAGTGATGTCCAGCTTACCGTACTTGATCATATCAAGGAATACACGGATATCTTCATCACTGGTCCAGCAATCTGAGTTGACATATCGGTTCAGCTTTTTGCCCATAACCGGCGGCCATGCGCCTTCAATCAGCAGATCTGCTCTGCGCAGCTTATACGGTTTGGAATTGACATAGGTGCCGATCAGGCTTGCACCTTTCTGCATGATCGGATCGTCAATCGGCGGCATTTCCTGGCCATGAACCTGAGAAATCATCACAACTCTGCCTCGTTCTGATACCAGTTCTGCAGCCTGCATCAGCGGGCCTCTCGCACCGGTAGCCTCAAAAATCACCGGCACGCCGCCTCTGTTAAGATCTGCAACTGCTTTTTCGAGCCCCTCCGGATCAGATCCGGAATTGATCGCAATATCTACACCCATTGTTTTCGCTGCTTCCAGGCGTGTATCATCCAGATCTGTTACGATTACCGGGCATGCGCCTGCAAGCCTTGCGCACTGTGCTGTGATCGCCCCGACAAATCCCTGTCCTAAAACAACTGCCGGCTCACCCATCTGCAGATTTGAGCGACGGAGTGCATACATTCCCGTATGCCCCAGATTCCAGAATGCTGCCTGCTTCAGGTCTACGCCTTCCGGACAGATCGTACAATTAAGCTCTGAGGTGATCACATACTGCGCATGCTCTACCGTTGCCACTACATGATCTCCTACTTTCAGTTCCTCTACACCTTCACCGACTTCGATGACCTCTGCGGACATCGCATAACCAATACTGGTCGGAAGCGGAACGATATGCTCACCCAGAAGTGCATTTTCCGTACCCGGACTCATAGCACTGTATTTTGCCTTTAAGAGCACCTCACCATATCCCGGTTTCCCGATTTCTTTTTCTTTTAAAACAACCTTTCCCGGCTGTGCCTCTGCGTAAAGTGTTTTCATTATTATTCCTCCTATACCAAATTCAGCTCATTTTATGTTCTCCCGCCTGAAAAGACGGGAGAACTTGATATCTTCTTATTTAGAATATCCACTAGGAATTGTTGCCGGATCAATATAAGCCGGTTTTACTGCCTCTGCATTTCCTTCGATTCGGATCACGCCTGTATAAGTTACACCTGCTTCCACAGCAACTTCTGTACCATTTACAAAAACCTTAGCGTCCCCGATAGAAGATGTCTCATCAACTGTAAGAGATGTTACATAGCCAGTCCCTGTTACATTCCATACGGTATTGTTTCGCAGTTTGACAATGATGCCCGCATTTTCCGGAATGCATACGGCATTGTTGACGACACCAATCTGATCATAGTCAGCATGTCCGATCACATCCTGGTTATGATATGCCTCTGTTGTAGATACCAGACCGGTGTAAACCACATTATCCAATACCAGGCTAAGATCTGCTGCCGCTGAGGCACCGCCACCAACTTCGTTCTCATAATTGCCATCACCTGAAAGTGTATCTGCTTCACGTGCTTCTTCCCAACCGGATGCATTGTAGATATCACCATTCAGAGTCATGTTGGAGAATGTGGCATAAACACTGCCTTCTCCGGCAACCGTTGCTGCCTTTGTTGCTTCTTCGGTTGCAGTAGCTTTAACATGCTTTTCTACATAATCTGTTGTGGTCTCCATTGTCGCAACATCAATACCAGCATCATCATTATCCATCACCTGGAGAATAATGCCTTCTCCACTATAGATGTATGCATCATCTACATTGATGACCGTGCCGCACCCCTTCACTTCAAATGCAGCCTTACCGGTATACATAACGGTTCCCTTATCCACGTTTGTCACACCAAATCCAGCACCACTGTGATACATTACGCCAAACCGGTTTGAAAACAATACAGATTTTTTCGGTTCCACTTCACTTGCAATTGCAAGATACTGATTTGCAGTTGCAATGGAAGACGATTCGCTTGAAGTCAGATTCAGGCTTGCCGGTCCATTTGCCACGATAGCGATATAATCCGGAACCACCATAGTGGAACCTGCGATCGTTACAGTGGTATCGCCGATGGAATAAGTACCATAACCACTCGGTTTTTTGGTATCCTGCCATTCACCTTCAGCAAATTCATGATCGATCTCATCTTCATAGAAATCAAATTTTCCTGCTGCAGCATTTGCATAGATTTCTTCAATCGGTTTCATACCACCGCTGATCATTGCACTGGAATTGATTGCATGCAGACGGACTCCGGTATTGTCATCTGTAGAAAGCACGCCCCATTTTTCCGCTTTGATATCGGAATTGTAATAAGTAGCGACTGCCTGTCCCATCAGATTGGTCGCACGTGCATTGCCGTTTACACCAAGCATCCATGGCGAGGATTTCATTTTTTCCGGGAATACCGTTCCAACATAATCCGGTGCGAGATTGCCGTCTTCTGTTGTCAGCACTGCATCCTTCACAAAAATCCTTGCCTTTTCCCGTGCCACGATCGGCGTGCGGGCTGCACCATTACAATGAATCTCCACACCATCGATCGTGGCTGCTGTATCACCTTCGATCAGGATGCCGGATCCGAGGCCGATGAAATCGTTTCCGATTTCACCGCCTACGTTGATCTTGGTATCCTTGATCACCCATTCGCCGCCCTGACATGCGAATCCGTTAAAATTACCTTCCTGGCAATCTACTTCACCGCCAATGACCGTCATTTTCTCGAACCGGATCTCATCCGGAGACATCGGTCCCTGTGGAGGAAGTACAACAGTTTCTGTCTTAACATCCGCACCTTTCAATGCTTCCTGCAAAGAAGCTTCCTCATTAATGCCGGCTTCATTTCCACATAACGCTGCTTTAATTACAACCTGATTCTCACCCATATCATCATTCTCCTATCTTCTATCTGCCAAAAATTTTCTTTTTACTCTTCTGTTGCCAGACTGCCTTCCGGTCCTTCCGGATGCTCTTCGGCATGTCGTCTTTCAAGCTCAGCACGGATATCCTGAATCTCTTTTTTCTTGATCGGATAGAACAGTGCTGCTACAAATGCAATACCTGCCAATACGCCCGGAAGCAGGAATCGTAAAATCGCTACGCCATATGCCATCTCCGGTGTAACTTCGATTGTAACCGGTCCCATTCCCTGGAAACCAACCATCATCAGACCCCAGCCTGCGATCGTAGCTGCAAGACCTGCTGCAAGTTTCATCAGGAAGGAAACAACTGCGAATACGGTCGCGTCGGAACGTTTTCCATTTTTGTACTCCAGCTTGTCACAAACCTCAAAGCAAAGATTGATGACATTAATCTGTAATGCACCGGAGAACATATTTAAGATAATCAGCACAATCAGATATGCTACGGTTGATTTATTACCTGCCAGGTAGCAGCATGCAAGCAGTGCGCAATAGCAGGCTACACCGACTAACATAATGGTCTTACAGCTCTGCACTCTGGTTGCAATATACGGATAGATGAACTGTCCGATCGCTGCACCGACTGCCACAAGTGCCACACCTGCACCCATGATCAGTGCCGGAGAACCAAGTGAATAGGTCAGATAGTAGGTATTGATCATGTCAGAAAGAATCGTGTTAAAGGTGAAGAACAGCTGGATGATCATAACGACTAACAGTGCCCAGTTGCCTTTCAGTACGTTCAGGAAATCTTTGAAAACACCACCCTGCGGTTTGTCTCTTCTCTGGTCTTTCGGAATAATCTGAACCGCTTTTTCTTTACAGAACACAAACGGGAATATTGATGCAACAACTGCGACGATGCCTACCAGGATTGCTGTATAGAAGGCACCATTCGGGCCAACCGGCACGCCCGGTCCATCAAATCTGGTCACGAATGCAGCCAGGATGAGTGGCCATGCAAATGCCGGAATTCTGGAAGCGATACGGCTCCATGCCGTAATTGTTGCACGCTCCTGCGGGCTGTTTGTCATCGCGCCTGTCAATCCGAAATACGGTACTTCTAACACCGTAAAGCACATACCATACAGCAGGTAGAAGATTGTTGCGTATACCATCTTTGCGCCGCCACTAATATCCGGAATAAAGAACAGGAAAACGAAGATCACTGCCATCGGGATCGAAGAAAGGACGTATGGTCTATACCTTCCAAACTTTGTATTTGTATGATCGGCAATGGTTCCTAAGATTGGATCATTGATCGCATCCCAGATCCGGGCTGCAAGCATCATGGTTCCGATGAATGCACCGTTTAATCCGCCAACCATCATCAAAAAGATCATCAGATAATTATTAACGATTGTCTGAAAACCGTCTTTTCCGGCAAAACCGATGGAATATGCCAGCTTTGCGCCTACGCCAACCCGGTCCTTCGGATTTACGCTGTAAATAGATTTCTTCTTTTCCATTACTCAATTTCCTCCATTCCTTTTACAAAAGTTGCTGCCTGCTGTCCGGCGATTCTACCTGTGTTGATTGCAAAGCTGGACGTGTTTCCGGACAGTGCAAACGGATAAGTATCCGTATAAATTGAATTGGCATCATTACCTGCCGCATACAGACCCGGAATCGAATCTCCTTTCGTATCCTGCAGTTCTGCTCGGTAATTGATTCTGAGTCCTCCCATTACGCCGTAGCAATGGCGCCGGAATTTCCCTACATAGTATTTACTTCCTTCGATTGGTCGAAGATACCGAAGTGCTTTATGGAAGATTGGGTCTCCCTTCATAGAGCGGATATTTTCGTTATATTCTTCAACGGTCTGCAGCAGACGTTTGTCGATTCCCATCACTTCACAAACTTCTTCCAGCGAATCACAGACCATGATGTCTTTATTGCCACGCTGCCAGTTCATCTCCAGATATTCATCGGCTGTAAGATTGTCCATAAAGTGGACATTTCCCATCTCGTAATCCATTCCATCTGTTTCGTAGGATTCACGCATTTCCTGTGTGAAGATACAGTATGCCGTTGCGTCTTTCTGGATTGCGATGTTGTTACCCATCATGGCACCGTTTTTCATTTCTGCTTCGTCAATGAATCGCTCTCCATGTTTGTTGACAAAAATGTTTTGCGGCTGCCGGAACCAGGGGAGCTGTGCCGGCACGCCGCCCGGACCGAAATTCGGATCCGGAAGAGAAGCGAAACTATCGATCATAAGCTTTGTATGTGCTGCGCCTACTTCCCACGCAAGTTCAACACCAAGCTTAGGTGCCTTCGCGGGATCTTCGTACAGCATGCCGGGGAAGCATGTAATGTCTTCTCCCAGCATCCAACCGGTTTCCTGATATACAAAATCAGCTCTTTTCCCGGTCCCACCGGATGCTATGATCACAGCTTTTGCTTGCACTTCATATTCGCCATCAGCATCTTCCGCGACAAATCCGACACACTGCCCATCTTTCATAATCAGGCGATTCACTTTTGTGTTCAGATGATAGGTTGCTCCAGCATCATCACTAACCTTTTTTAAAAGATCTGTGATAAAGGGGGACCCATCTCTGCGGAAATGCCATACATAAAATGCGCCAGGATAATATGCGATCAGATCATTCAGATCAACACCGTACCCAATCAGCCAGTCAACGGTTTCTGCTGACCGATTGATAAATTCCGAAACCAGTCTCAGATCTACGTTATTATGTGTATACTCCATCCAGTAGCGGAGGATCTCTTCTTTTGTATAGGTGTACTGCTTTTGCTTTTGCATTTTTGACTCAACCGCAAACACCCCATTGCCGCCGTTGCATGGACCGCCGGTTCTATCTGTCGCTTCAAAAACATCTACCTGTACACCTGCCTGTGCTGCTTCGATCGCTGCAGGGATTCCAGCGGCTCCCGCCCCGATGATCGCAACGTCCGTTTTTAATGTCTTCATCTCTTTACTCCTTCTGGTCATATATGCAATGGAGCGCTGCATTCTTTCCGGCAATTCTTCCGGAATTCATTGCATAGGACAATGCGCCTCCAAAAATATATCGTCCACAGTAATCATTCGACTGCCAGCCGGCTGTTGTGGATCCTGCAGCATATAATCCCGGAATCGGGTCCCATGCCTGGTCAACAACTTCCATCTTTTCGGTTACCCGGATCGGGCCTGCCGTATCTACTGCGATCGGGCGGTGTCTGATTGCATAAAACGGTCCCACATGGCAGGGAGCCAGGTACTTCCTAGGTTTATTAAAGTCTTCATCGTACCCTTGCGCACAATATTTGTTATATGCATTCAGCTCGTCCTGTAGTACTTCCTGTTTGCATCCGATCCACTCTGCCAGGTCTTCGATCGTTTCTGCAACGATTGCTTCCCCGGGTGCTTTTTTGCTTGCTTGTTCAAATTGTTCTTTTAGATCCGGAATCGGCACGCCTCTGGTTTCATCCGCTTTTGACAACTCCATGCCCAAATCCATCATCCGATGCATCGTCCCTTCATCAAAGACAACGAACGATTCCATATCCGGCTGTGACATCTGTGCATTGTAGGCGATCTGTAAAATCGAGCTGACTGTTTCATCAACATATCGTCTGCCTTTTTTATTCAACCAGATCAGATATGGCTCTCTTGCAAACTCGCTTAAGATACGCGGTGCATGGTCGGAAGTCATACAACCCTCTTTGACCAGCATGACATCCCGATCCAACTTTGCTCCGACAGCCTTTGCCAGCCCTATACTCTCTCCCATGTTCGGTGCTTTATAGCCACCAAATCCACCTTCCGGGAAATCCGGATAATACTGCTTGACCAGTTCCGTATTTGAAAGGAATCCACCGGATGCCAGGATGACGCTATCTGCATGGATCGTAAAATCTGTTTCATCCTTCTTTGCCCGCACACCTGCAACGGATCCATCCTTCATCAGGATTTCTTCCACTTGGGTTTCGGTATAGAATACAGCTCCTCTTTCTAGCAGCTCTGCTACCAGACAGCCCATCGGGCCAGCCATTGTTCCTTTTAATACACAATGCCAATGCGGATCGATGTCATAGGTCATACGCTGTGTTGTCCCAACCTCAAACTCGAGGCCGCGCTTCTTTAACCATTCGATCGTGTCTCCGGATTGATTGATCCACGCCCGAAGTACGCGTCCGTTTACTCTGAAATAGTGATGCCATTCCATTGCATTGGTAAAAATCTCATCTTTATCCGATTTCACCATTGCCCTTCGAAGCACTGAACTCTCGCAGGCAAAAATGCCTCTTGCCATCACAGAATTCCCGCCGGCACGTTTTTGCTTCTCAATGATCACCACCCGTTTTGCACCGTTCTCAAATGCAGAAACAGCTGCGGGGATCCCAGATCCTCCACATCCGACAACGACAACATCTGCTTCCAACTCACCGGATTCCGGGACCTCTGCCGACTCTAGCTTTGGAATCCCTTTATACATAAGATCCACCGGCGGCGGTCCGTCGAAACCATCCGGTCCCGGCCCTTTTTTTCTCACGTCTTCCATTTTTTCCTCCTGATTCAGAAATCATTCGCATTGTGTTTCCAACAACTTTTTGTTGTGCTCAGATTATCAGGATTTCCAAAAATTGCCCTCGTCTACCGTTCACAGTATTTTTTGATAAATGTGTGCACGGTGCACTACCTATTGTTGAAAAATTGGAATATACTAAAGACACATATCAATAAAGAAAAGAAAGGAGCGTTTTATGATTCTCACGACTCAGCTTCACCAACTGTTCCAGTCAGAATCGCTGTCGGCTTTAATCGCAAACGCCAGGACGCTTCTCTCAAATCCAATTATTCTGACCGACTTGAATCACCATGTACTGGAAATGAGTGAAGAACCGGATTTACAGGATTCTAAATGGCTTCATATTAAGGAAACCAGGATCGTCGACGCAACACATAATGTCTCTGACATCTATCACCGTTCATTGTTTTTGCAGAAACCACTTTTGAATAAGGATATTATGGACACCGTTGATGTCATGCGAATGGCTGTAGCACATAACGATCAGCTGATCGGCTTTCTGGAAATCCCCTGTTTTTATGCCATTCCCAATCAGGAAGAACAGGAATTGATCAAGTTTGTTGCTGATATCGCTTGCCTGATCATGAAACGGGACATGGGATATCTTCATGCCCCGTCAGATGAGAAGTACTTCTTTATTCACGATCTGATCGAAGGCAGGATCCTGGACGAAAAGACCTGTAAAGCAAGGAGCTCTAGCCTGCATTGGAATGTTTCAGATCATTACCGGGTACTGACATTATTGCCGAAAGATTCTTTGGAGCATACCAAGAAAGCTTCACTCAGTCAGCTTCAGAAAAATCTGGAAAAAAAGATTCCTAAAATCACTGCTTTTTTGTATGGAGATACCCTAAAAGCAGTTGTCCCCGTTAACGAGGACACGATAATAGACGGGCAGTTTTTTGCAGACATTATGGAATTTTTAAAAAAGGAGAATCTTGAAGCAGGTATTAGTAAGAGTACAGATCGTCTGATTGATATGAAAGACGCAAATATTGCATCGGAAAAAGCATTATATTACGGCCGTCTGCTAAAGAGTGATGAGATTCTTTTCTTTTACAATAAATATTCCATTTATCATGTGCTGGAATGCTGTGATGAACACATAGACATTATGCAATTCTGCCACTCGGCAATCATAAAGCTTGCCAATTACGACAGAATTCATCAGACAGACCTACTGGCTACGATGCGGACATTCCTCTACAGCGGACAAAATATTGCCGAATCTGCTGCAAAGCTTTTCATTCATCGTAACACTTTAAACAATCGTCTTCAGAAAATCGACGATTTGATCCATGTTGAATTGCAGGATAGCGAAAGTGTATTCCATCTCATGCTTTCTTATCATATTTTGGAATACATCGGCGCAAATAAAATCTATGACTATGAAACGAGGATTACAAATAATCCGCAATTAAAGCACCAATAAAATCCATACAGGAGCGTATCAATTAATGACCCTCAAACAGAAAAATTTCTTAAAAATCGCAATCATCACGATGTCCTTCGTGCAGATGGGCACAAACGGCATCGCACCGATTCTGGCACAGATTGCTGCCGCTTTTCCGGATGCCTCGGCGGCCCGGGTTCAGTTTCTAATGACATTTCCGAGCATTTTCTGCCTGATCTTTACACTGATCACTGCTTTTCTCTCGGATGTCCTGCCTAAAAAAACACTGGCACTTGCAGGCTTGTCAATTGTTGGCGCGGGAGGTGTTCTTGCCTGCTGCTTCCACGGCAGTCTGAACATCCTCTTTTTATGGGCTGCAGTCCTTGGCATCGGCATTGGTATGGTAGCGCCGTTGGCGCCCGCACTGATCAACGAAAGATTTGTAGAAAAAGAAAAACAGACCATGCTCGGTCTGCAAAATGCAGCCAATACACTCGGAAGCATGTTGATGACCTTTATCGGCGGTTTCCTTGCTATAATGGGCTGGCAGTTTGGATATCTTGTTTATCTGCTCGGCATTCCGGGAATCATCTTTACGATCATAGGTCTCCCCAGAGACAAAAAAACATCTGCCGTCAAGGCAGATGCTCCAAAAAGAGAACCCTTCCGTCTGGTGATCTGGAAGGAAATGATTATTACGCTTGTATTATTAATGGGATTCAGTGCTGTTCCGGCCAATCTTGCGATGCTGGTCGCAGAGCGCGGTCTGGGTGACACTTCTGTATCAGGTATGATGTCCACCGTGTTCCTGTTTGGAGGTATGGCGTTTGGCATCCTGTTCGGAAAGGTATCCTCGATCTTAAAGAAACGCACAGACCTTACCGGCGCAATCCTGCTCGCTGTCGGTGCACTGATCATTTCAGCGTCCACTTCCCTGCCACTTTTGTTTGTAGCGTGCTTCCTTGCCGGCTCATCGATCAGTCTGATCATGCCAACCTGCATGGGATCTGCAAGCCGCCTCAAAGGATACGAGACACTAAACAGCGCCCTTCTTTTAAGTGCCTCTTTTGTCGGCGTGTTCATCACACCACTTTTGACCAGCCTGACCGCAAGGATCACCGGCAGCGGGTCAGTCACCTATCGCTTTATTATGGTCGCTATTATAGCCATCATTCTGGCTGTACTGACCGTCATCTTCAAGCGCTCCCCAAAGGCAAACGACGTATAAACAACTCTCCCATTTACCCCAACCCCTTTAACCATCTGCTACATGCAGAAAAGCAAAAAGAACTGCCGCACAATGTGACAGTTCTTTTTCATTGCTGTTCTATGAAGCTTATTTCTGGCTTCTTCCGATCTCCAGGCCTTTCTCAAATGCTTCTTTGTTCAGCGGAAGCAGTAAGTCGGATCGTAGCCATGTCGTTCTGTGAGCCAAGGAGTTGTTATCAGGTCTTGTCTTCCTAAGACCGCTTGGCCTCCGACTTTGACAGTTCTTTTTCATTGCTGTTCTATGAAGCTTATTTCTGGCTTCTTCCGATCTCCAGGCCTTTCTCAAATGCTTCTTTGTTCAGCGGAAGC
>JAZQEX010000094.1:0-108995 GCA_045539215.1 Eubacterium sp.
AGTGGACAGAGACCACAGAAGCTGATTGCGCAGCAGCAAAAGCAGCTTATGACGCACTGAGCGATGAGCAGAAAGAGATGCTCGACGATCCGGATTACTTTGGTCTGGATACAGGCGATGCATCTGCAGACGATCCGCTGAACCAGGATGAGATCGGCGAGAACGAGCTGCTGGTAGTAAGCTTTGGTACATCCTTTAACGAGAGCCGCGCAACAGACATCGGTGGCGTAGAGAAGGCTTTAGCAGAAGCTTATCCGGATTGGTCTGTAAGACGTGCTTTCACAGCACAGATCATCATCAACCACGTACTGGCTCGTGATGGCGAAGCAATCGATAATGTAGATCAGGCACTGCAGCGTGCGATCGACAACGGTGTTAAGAACCTGGTAATCCAGCCGACACACCTGATGCATGGTGCTGAGTATGATGAGCTGGTAGCAGCAGTTGACGGCGTAAAAGATCAGTTCGAATCTGTAGAGATCGCTGAGCCGCTTCTGGGTACAGTAGGTGCAGATGCTACAGAGATCAACGAAGACAAGGCAGCAGCTGCAGAAGCAATGGTTGCAGAAGCTGTTAGCGTAGCAGGTGCTGATTCTATCGATGCTCTTGCAGACGAAGGCACAGCAATCGTATTCATGGGTCATGGTACTTCTCATGAAGCAAGCATTACCTATGATCAGATGCAGACACAGATGAAAGAGCTTGGCTATGCAAACGTATTCATTGGTACCGTTGAAGGTATCCCGGAAGACACAGCACTGCCGGCAGTTAAGAAAGCTGTTGAGGATGCTGGATATACAAAAGTTATCCTTCGTCCGATGATGGTTGTTGCAGGCGATCATGCAAACAACGACATGGCTGCTGACGAAGAAGGCACATGGTACTATGGCTTCGTAAACGGCGGTGAGTTCGAAGTTGAAGGCGCTGACGCTGCTGTAGATATCGGAGCAGGCTTTGGTGCTGACAATGTTACCTGCCAGATCGAAGGCCTTGGAAGAATCGCAGACATCGAGAAGATCTATGTAGAGCATACAGGTGCAGTCATCGAGTAATTGCCTTATCAAGATAACTTAATATTTGTGGCATAAAGAATGACTTGATATATGTGACACAACGAATCCGCCCCGGGGCAAACGCTTCGGGGCGGATTTGTGGGAGTAGAGTAATAAATTTCAGTTGGCGGATTAACTTGGCTGATTTCAGCGTTCCTGGCAACTTAGAATTTATTATCAAGAACTGCAAGGAGTAACATTGATGAAAATTAAGAAGTTAAGTATAATATTTGCATGTCTGCTGGCAACGGTTTTTGCATTTACAGGATGCCAGAGCGGCAACACCGGCAATGCAGGAAGTGCGGGTGCGGAAGATGAGCAGAGCACTGTTTCCGAAGCAGCACCGACTATCAATGAATTCGGCTTAGAAGACGGAACATACGTTGCGGAGTTCACAACAGATAACTCCATGTTCCATGTCAATGAAGCGAATGAAAATAAGGGAATCCTGACTGTGGAAAATGGTGAGATGACCATCCATGTCAGCCTGCAGTCGAAAAAGATCGTAAATCTCTTCCCGGGTACAGCGGAAGATGCCCAGAAAGAAGGCGCTGTGCTGTTAGAGCCGACGGAAGATACCGTAACCTACAGTGACGGCATTTCTGAGACGGTTTACGGATTTGATGTTCCGGTTCCGGCGATCGATGAAGAGTTTGATCTGGCGCTGATCGGAACGAAGGATAAGTGGTATGACCATAAGGTTAAAGTTTCTAATCCGGTACCGGGAAATGACATCTCTGAGGTGCTTGGAACAGGTGCGGAAGAAGCAACTGTATCAGAGGAGGCACTTTCGGCAGCGGAGAGCTCTTCCGTTGAAGCCGTTTCCATCGAAGGCGTGGAAGATGGAGAATATACCATCGAAGTTGCCATGGAAGGTGGTTCGGGCCGGGCAAGTGTTACCTCTCCGGCGGCACTGATCGTTAAAGATGGAAAAGCGTATGCAACGATCGAATGGAGCAGCCCGCATTATGACTACATGTTAGTGGACGGTGAAAAGTTTGAGCCGATCAATACAGGAGGAAATTCGGTATTCCTCATCCCGGTCACAACAGTGGATGAGCCGATGGCTGTTGTAGGCGACACGACTGCAATGAGTGAGCCGCACGAGATCGATTATGAACTGACATTTGACAGCAGCAGTGTTGCGGCTGTTGAATAAAAATTCCAAATTATCAGATTAATTACAAAATCCATTTCGGCAGATGAGTATAATGGAGAAAATGAAGAAATACAACGAGCAGGAGAACAGGAGGAAGGGTATGGTACATATCGTCGGAGCAGGCTGCGGTGCAGCAGATTTGATCACGGTACGCGGCATGCATTTATTAGAAGAGGCAGATGTTGTGATCTATGCAGGGAGTCTTGTGAATCCTGCTCTGTTGGAATATTGCAAAGATACATGCAAAATTTATAACAGTGCGGAAATGACACTGGAAGAAGTGCTTTCCTGTATCGAAGAGGCATGTGCAAACGGGCAGACCGTTGTGCGCCTGCACACGGGTGATCCGAGTCTTTACGGAGCGATCCAGGAGCAGATGGATGTGTTAAAAGAAAAAGGGATCCCGTATGATATCACGCCGGGCGTTTCCAGTTTTTCAGGCGCTGCTGCTGCGGTGCAAAGAGAGTTTACGCTGCCTGGCATCAGCCAGTCACTGATCTTAACCCGTATGGAAGGCCGGACACCGGTGCCGGAGCGCGAGTCCTTAAAAAAGATGGCAGAGCACGGATGCTCCATGGCTTTGTTTTTGTCAGCAGGCATGACAGAAGCAGTACAGGAAGCATTGCTTGCGGGTGCTTACACGGAAGATACGCCGGTGGCTGTCGTTTATAAGGCAACCTGGCCTGAACAGAAGATCTTAAGATGCCGCCTCGGCAATTTTGCAGAAGAGGTGAAAAAGGCAGGCATTACCAAAACAGCGCAGATCCTCGTAGGAGATTTCCTGGAAGCAGCACAGACTGAGGCAGCACATACTACCTATGAAAGAAGCAAATTGTATGACCCCGGTTTTACGACAGAGTTTCGTCAGGGGACAGATCAGCAGTAAAAGCGGAGGAATACAAATGAAAGAATTATATTTGGTCGGTATCGGCCCGGGTGAAGACAAGCAGATGACAGTGGCAGCACATGAGGCGCTGCAAAAGGCAGATGTGCTGTGCGGTTATACGGCATATATCAATCTGATCAAAGACCGTTATCCGGGAAAAGAGTTTTACTCGACACCGATGAAACATGAGATTGACCGCTGTCAGTGGGCGATCGATACCGCGGCTTCCGGGAAAAGTGTTGCGATGCTCTGCAGCGGTGATGCAGGGGTCTATGGCATGGCAGGTCCGGTTCTTGAGCTGATCGAAAACGATCCGAACGCGCATGAAGTTCAGGTCGAAATGATTCCGGGCGTGAGTGCGGTATTATCCGGCGCGGCGCTTTTGGGTGCACCGCTGATGAGCGATTTTTGTGTGATCTCTCTTTCGGATCTTCTGACCCCGTGGCCGTGGATTGAAAGACGACTTCACGCAGCGGCAGAGGGAGATTTTTCCATCATTCTTTATAACCCGATGTCACACCACAGACCGGAGCATTTAAAACGTGCCTGCGAGATTCTGATGGAGACAAAATCTGCGGATACGGTATGCGGCTGGGCAAAAAATATCGGCAGAGAGGGAGAAGAGAAAAAGATCCTTACCCTGCAGGAGTTAAAGGATGAAAAGGTGGATATGTTCACCACGGTATTCATCGGGGCATCGACGACAAAACAGATCGGTGAGTGGATGGTTACACCGCGTGGATATCAGTATCCGGAAAATGAAGAAAGATAATTTGCGGATGTACCGATTCGTAAAATCATGATAAAGGGTTAAATCAAATTGAGTAATATTCAAATCATGTCATTAAATGAAAGTGCAAGAAAAGCATCCTACGCGCATTGGGACTCTCTGGCAAAACCGCTTGGGAGCCTTGGTATGCTTGAGGATATCGTGGCACATATCGCTGCGATCACAGGCAATCCTGATGTGCGGCTGGATCGTCGGACACTTCTGGTTTTGTGTGGCGACCATGGCGTGATCGGAAATGGTGTGACCCAGACAGGCGCTTCGGTGACCGCTGCGGTTGCAAAGGCAATCGGTGAGAGTACGAGCACGATCTCTTATCTTGCTGCCGGCCAGAATATCGATGTGATCCCCGTAGATGTCGGAATGCTTCCTCATCCGGATTTTCCGGGCGTGCAGAATCGTAATGTCCGGGCGGGGGCTGCAGACCTTTCGAAAGAGCCGGCGATGACACGGGAGGAATGTATCCGTGCGATCCAAACAGGAATCGAGCTGGTCCGAGAAGAAAAGGAAAAAGGAACGCAGATTGTACTGACCGGTGAGATGGGCATCGGCAATACGACAGCAACCTCTGCGGTGACAAGTGTCCTGCTTTCTAAAGATGTGGAAGAGATGACCGGACGCGGATCCGGCCTGTCGTCAGACGGGCTTGCCAAAAAGGTGGCATGTATCCGCAAGGGAATCGAAGTGAACGAACCGGATCCGGAAGACGCGATCGATGTGCTTTCAAAAGTGGGCGGTATCGAGCTTGCTGCTTTGTGTGGCGTCTGTCTGGGAGGTGCTGTTTATCGTATGCCGGTCTTGCTGGACGGTGTGATCACGCTTGCAGCTGCGGTCAGCGCCGTGCGGTTGCAGGAGAAGGCAGATCTTTTGGAAGAGGTCCTTGCGGGATGTGAAATGCCCGGGGTAAAAGATTCAGACGTAGAGTCCGGCGATATACTTGCCGTACGTGATGTACTGCTTGGTTCCCATAAATCCGCAGAACCTGCAACAAGATATCTGATGGAGGCACTGGAATTGTCTGCACCGATCCAGGCGGATATGCGGCTTGGAGAAGGCAGCGGAGCGGTTGCGGCGCTTCTGCTTTTCGATATGGCGCTGCGGGAATATCAGAGTGCGCATACTTTTGATGTGCTGGGCATCGAGGCGTATACGCCACAGGGGTAAAAACATGCGAGTTCATGGCGGAGACATCCTCTCATATGAAGCACAATTTCATAAAAAACCACTGGATTTCTCCGTGAATGTGAGTCCGCTCGGTTTGCCGGAAGGCGTCAGACAGGCGGTGATCGACGCGCTGGATGATTCCGGAAAATATCCCGATACCGGCTGTCGCGCATTGCGCCAAGCACTGGCCGAATATCACGGGATTCCAAAGGAGTGGATCCTGTGTGGAAATGGTGCAGCAGATCTGATCGATCGTCTGGCATTTGCGTTGCAGGGAAAAAAGAAAGTCCTGCTCACGGCGCCGACGTTTACGGAATACCGTTATGCGTTGGAACGATCGGGGCTGGAATGCATCTCTTATGCGTTGGACCCAGAGGACGGATTTGCGATCTGGGAAGATTTCCTGAATCAGATTACACCGGATCTGGCAGCGGTCCTTTTGTGTGAACCGAACAATCCGACTGGAAAGACGACAGACAGAACACTTTTAATCAGAATCCTTGAAAAATGTAAAACATGCGGTGTGATGCTGATCATTGATGAATGCTTTCAGGAATTTCTGGATGCGCCGGACGCACATACCATGCAGGGATATCTTGTGGATCTGGTGTCAGACACTGGCAAAAAGCCTGGAACCGGTAATCCGCTTCTGATCTTAAAGTCATTTACCAAGACTTATGCGATGGCAGGGATCCGCCTGGGTTATTGCCTTTGCGCAGATCAGGATCTGTTGGAAAAAATGGAGCAGGCCGCACAGCCATGGGCGGTGTCAGGGCTTGCACAGGCAGCAGGGGTTGCTGCATTAAAAGAGACAGCCTACCTTCAGGCGCTCCGGGAACAAAACCGTGCAGAGCGGGAACGTTTGAAGGTTACGTTGGCCGATATCGGATGCAAATATGTACAGGGTGAGGCAAACTATATCCTGTTTTGGCATGAACGGACAGATCTGGCAGAATGTCTGGCGAAACAGGGAATCCTGCTTCGCACCTGCACGGATTATGAGAGCCTGGATGCACACTGGTACCGGGTTGGTGTACTTGGGAGAGAAGACAACGACAGACTCATAGAGGCGATCGCCTCCGAGAGGAGATAACTATGGCAAAATGCATTATGGTGCAGGGCACGATGTCCGGAGCCGGAAAGAGTTTGCTGGTAGCAGCGCTTTGCAGAATTTTCCGTCAGGACGGATACCGCGTCGCACCGTTTAAAAGCCAGAACATGGCATTGAACAGTGCCGTCACAAAGGATGGACTCGAGATGGGACGCGCACAGGTGATGCAGGCAGAGGCGGCGATGACAGAGCCTGATGTCCGCATGAATCCGATCCTGTTAAAGCCATCGAGTGATACCGGCAGTCAGGTGATCGTAAATGGTGAGATCCGCGGTCATATGTCGGCTGTTGATTATTTCAAATTCAAGCATCAGCTGATCCCTGACATCCTGGAGGCGTATGAGGGTCTGGAGGACGAATATGATATCATCGTGATCGAGGGCGCGGGAAGCCCTGCGGAGATCAATCTCAAATCAGATGATATCGTCAATATGGGAATGGCAAAGATGGTCAATGCGCCGGTCCTGCTTGCCGGAGACATTGACAGAGGCGGTGTGTTTGCGCAGCTGTACGGGACGGTGGAACTTTTAGAACCTGAGGAGCGTGATCGTGTCGAAGGCCTGATCATCAATAAGTTCCGTGGAGACAAAACGATCCTCGATCCGGGCATTGAGATGCTTTATGAAAAATGCAAGATCCCGATCGTCGGTGTAATCCCCTATGTACATGTGGATGTGGATGACGAGGACTCGCTTGCGCCAAGGCTTCGGCAAAAGAGTCATCATAAAGTCATTGATATCGCGGTGATCCGTTTGCCACGTATTTCCAACTTTACAGATTTTTCCCCGCTTGAGGAACATCCTGCACTTGGAGTCCGTTATGTGAAAAATACCGGAGAGCTTGGAACGCCGGATCTGATCATTGTTCCGGGCACAAAAAATACGATGGATGACCTGGTATGGCTTCGCGAGAGCGGCCTGGAGGCCATGATCTTAAAACAGCATGCAGGCGGGACACCTGTGATCGGCGTATGCGGAGGCTATCAGATGCTGGGTGAGCATCTGGACAATCCGGAGCATACGGAAGGAGATTTAGATTCCCTTCGCGGGCTGGGACTTTTGCCGACACGCACCGTTTTTACCAGTGATAAAACGCGGACACAGCTGAAGGCGGATGTCACAGGCGGCGCGTTAAAGGGCGCAAAAATCCAGGGATATGAGATCCATATGGGACAGACGACCGTAAATGGAGAGTATTTCTGTCTGATGGAAAATGGCCAGAAAGAAGGCTGTGTGGTGATGGAAGATGACCGGTCGGAAAATGGCGGAAGTAAGAACGTAGGAAACATGGTCGCAGGCACGTATCTGCATGGCCTGTTTGATACCGGTGAGCTGACAGGAAAGCTTGCTGAATATCTTGCCGAAAAGAAAGGCATTTCACTGGATGGCCTGGAAGCGATCCCGCATGAAGACTATGTACAGAAGCAGTATGATATTTTAGCAGATGCCGTCAGGGCGTCTATGGATATTGACCGGTTGTACGAGATCATGGAACAGTATCAACGCGAACAAGAATAAGCATAAGGAGATGATCAGGTTATGGATACAAAACACATTTTACCGGCTGATATTGAAAGCACCAGTATGTCGATCATCACAAAGGAATTAGCAGAAGCGGGGATCGTTCTGCCGGAAGAAAATGCCCCGGTGATCCGACGCGTGATCCATACCAGCGCGGATTTTGACTATGCGAAAAATCTGCGTTTTACGAAGGATGCGGTGGCGCGTGCGATTGCCCGTTTAAGAGAAGGCGCTGTGATCATTACCGACACCAATATGGCTCTGTCCGGTGTCAGTAAGCCGTCATTGAAAACGCTTGAAGGCGAAGCGCACTGCTTTATGGCAGAACCTGAGATCGCAGCAAAGGCAAAAGCAGACGGAACGACTAGAGCCGTTGCTTCTATGAGCTATGCAGCAGAAAAATATCCGGAGGCTGTTTTTGCAATCGGAAATGCACCGACAGCGCTGATCAAACTGTCAGAATTGATGGAAGCTGGTTTGCGGCCGTCGCTGATCATTGCAGTACCCGTTGGTTTTGTGAATGTGGTGGAAAGTAAGGAAGAGGTCTTTGCTGTCTGTGAAAAATATGATGTGCCATGCATAGCAGCAATGGGAAGAAAAGGCGGCAGCAATGTCGCGGCGGCGATCTGCAATGCACTCCTTTACGAAGCCACCGGAAAGACAGATCCTTCCAAACGTTGGAAGTAATGCGCAGAGTTGTAATCAAATGCTCATAATAATGGGAAAAGCGAAGTCGTCATGACTTCGCTTTTTTAAAGGGAGATTGAGTTATGAAAATGTTCCTCCGTTAATTGGAGTGGTTATTGCTGTGAGATTATAATATCGAAGAATTGTGTTCAAATTGTGTTTGCAAAATGAAAGAAAAATAAGATTTATGACTAAGTTATAAAAAAGAAATAAAGTTGCATCAAAAACAGTGTAACGCTATAATATAGCGCAGTGAAAACAGTAATCTGAAATATATTCTGGTAGGAGAAACGAAGAAGATGATAATTGGCGTATTATTGAAAGATGGTGTGATCAGTGAAAACTTTGAAGATACCAAAGAAGTACTGATCTATGATATAGACCGTGCACATGAAGTGGTCGAAAAACGGAGTCTGGTCGTAGAGGGAGAAGGACATCTGCCGGTTGCAGGTATCCTGATCAAGAATCAGGCGAATGCCGTCATCTGCGATGAGATCAAGATGAATGCATTTTCCATGATGAAGAATCTCAGGGCCCATGTTTTTATCCATGCGAAAGGCGATCCGGATGAAGCGATCCAGGCGTTGCTTCGCAGGGAATTAAAAGAATTAAAGGCACAGGATTGTCCTGAGCTTGAGCATGAAGAAGGCTGTACCGGAAATTGCTCCAGCTGCGGCTATCACTAAGCAGATCGCGTTTGGAGCCCTGTTTGTTATCCGGTAAGGAGGAAACATATGATCCAGGACATTGCGCCACATAAGCTGGACAATCAATATTATATGGGCGTCGCACCGCAGGAAGACGATGTGCTGCTGGTGTTTGACGGAAAAAAAGTACTTTGCAATACAGAAAATGGATTGCATCTTCCACGCGTTTCGGAATTCGCAGGCATCCCGCAGGATGAGCAGAGGGATGAAGTACTGACATATTTATTTGCCATTGATGAAAAGCATTTCTTCATGGCTGACAAAGATGCGGTAGCAATACCGGATGGATATACATTTCAGGATGTCTGGAGATTCCGGAGAGATGTGGCAAGCAATCAGGAGGATATGTTTGCAATCGCGACAGGCTTGCATTTGTCCCACTGGTATCAGCATAACCGGTATTGCGGTTGCTGCGGGAGTCGGACAGAGCATACAAAAGCAGAGCGGGCACTGTTCTGTAAAGAGTGTGGGAATATGATCTATCCAAGACTTGTGCCGGCAGTGATCATTGCAGTGACAAATGGCGATTCCATTCTGGTGACAAAGTACGGAGACAGAGATCTGCCGTTTTATGCGCTGGTTGCCGGTTTTGTTGAGATCGGAGAAACGCTTGAAGAGTGTGTACAGCGAGAGGTCATGGAAGAAGTCGGCCTGCATGTCAAAAATATCCGGTATTATAAATCCCAGCCCTGGGGAATCGTGGACGATCTGCTCGCAGGATTCTGGTGTGAGGTAGACGGTGACCCGACGATTCATCTGGATTATCAGGAATTAAAAGAAGGCATCTGGGCAAAGCGGGGCGAAGTGCCGCTGCAGCCGGACAATTACTCTCTGACCGGGGAAATGATGCGGATGTTCAACGAAGGGCTGGCATAATTTATACATTTTGGAACTAAATAGTGTCCTGAAAGGGAGTTGAGTTCCAAAATAACCGGGGAACGAGCAGGAAGGCATGTGTTTTGGAACTTAACAGGGCCTTAGAAGAGGTTAAAGTTCCAAAATCATTGAGAAATGAGCGGAAAAGCATGTGTTTTGGAACTTAACAGCGCTCTGAAGGGCGTTAAAGTTCCAAAATCACCGAAAAATGAGCAGGGAGGCATGTGTTTTGGAACTTAACAGCGCCTTAGATGGGGTTTGAGTTCCAAAATCATTGGGAAACTACCAGGAAGGTATACATTTCGACAAGACAGAAAAGAAAGGGTTGTCACCATTATGGTGACAACCCTTTTGGTTTGTTTTGGATGAATTACTCCTTGATCATGGAGTGCAGCTCCTGTAAGGACTTCAGCTCGCTGTCGCCGGAGCGGTTCATCTGACGGATGCCTTCTGCAGCTGCAAGTGCTGCGGCAACGGTGGTGAAGTACGGGATGTGTGCTTTGATGGCATTCTTTCTTAAGTAGCTGTCATCGTGTACACTTGCTTTTCCGACCGGTGAGTTGATGATGATATCAATCTTGCCGTTTGTGATCAGGTCGAGGATGTTCGGACGGCCTTCGTAAAGCTTCTTCACTTTCTCTACCGGAATGCCTGCCTCGCTGATCAGGTCGCATGTGCGGCCGGTTGCAAGGATGGAGAATCCGTCTTCATAGAAGCTCTTTGCCAGTTCAGCAGCTTCTGGTTTGTCTCTGTCATTTAAGGAGATCAGTACGGTTCCCTTGGTCGGAAGAACGGTACCGCCACCTTCCTGTGCTTTGCAGAATGCTTCGCCGGTTGTCGGGCCCATGCCGAGTACTTCGCCGGTGGAACGCATTTCCGGTCCCAGTACCGGGTCAACTTCCTGGAACATGTTGAACGGGAAGACTGCTTCTTTGATACCGTAGTACGGGATCTCGCGGTCGCCGAGCTTGGATACCGGTGAAGGTCTGCCTGTCAGTTCGGAAGTGATGATGTCTGTTGCGATCGGTACCATACTGATGCCGCAAACCTTAGATACCAGCGGAACCGTACGGGATGCACGCGGGTTTGCTTCGAGAACAAAGATCTTGTCATTCTCGATCGCATACTGCATGTTCATCAGGCCGACAACGTGCATCTCTTCTGCGATGCGGCGTGTGTAATCTTTGATGGTCTTTAAGTGCTCTTCTGAAATGTGCTTTGACGGGATGATGCATGCGGAGTCACCGGAATGTACGCCGGCAAGCTCGATGTGCTCCATAACAGCCGGAACGTATGCATGTGTACCGTCAGAGATCGCATCTGCTTCACACTCAAGTGCATGATTTAAGAAGCGGTCGATCAGGATCGGGCGATCCGGTGTTACGCCAACAGCAGCATTCATGTAATCGGTCAGGCTCTCGTCATCATAAACGACTTCCATACCACGGCCGCCAAGGACGTAGGACGGACGAACCATAACCGGATAACCGATTCTCTGTGCGATGGCTTTTGCTTCGTCTACTGTGGTAGCCATGCCTGCTTCCGGCATCGGGATGCCAAGTTTATCCATCATTGCGCGGAACAGGTCACGGTCTTCTGCAAGATCGATGACCTCCGGAGAAGTGCCGAGGATCTTCACACCGTTTGCCTTCAGGTCAGCTGCCAGATTCAGCGGTGTCTGTCCGCCAAACTGTGCGATGACGCCGACCGGTTTTTCCTTATTGTAGATGCTCAATACATCTTCAAGTGTCAGTGGCTCGAAATAGAGCTTATCGGATGTATCGTAATCGGTGGATACGGTCTCCGGGTTGCAGTTTACGATAATGGTCTCAAAACCAAGCTTCTTTAAGGACATTGCAGCGTGTACGCAGCAGTAGTCAAACTCGATACCCTGGCCAATTCTGTTCGGGCCACCGCCGAGGATCATGATTTTCGGTTTGTCTTCATTGACCGGATCGTTGTCTTCGCCGATGTATGTAGAATAGTAGTAAGCACTGTTTTCGGTACCGCTTACGTGAACGGCATCCCAGTTCTCAACCACACCGAGTGCGAGACGACGGTTTCTGATGTCTGCTTCCGGAATCTCAAGGATCTGGCTTAAGTACTTGTCAGAGAAGCCATCCTTCTTTGCCTGGATCAGCGCTTCATCTGACGGAAGGCTTCCCTTGCCCTGGATGAGTGCTTCTTCTTCCTCTACCAGCTCTTTCATCTGCTCGATGAAATATGCCTTAACATGTGTCAGATCATGGATCTCTTCAACAGTAGCGCCCTTTCTGAGTGCTTCATACATGATGAAGTGACGCTCGCTGGAAGGATTGACCAGCTGTGCAAGCAGCTCTTCCTTGGAAAGCTCATAGAAGTTCTTAACATGCCCAAGACCATAACGGTCTTTCTCCAGAGAACGGATCGCTTTCTGGAAAGCTTCTTTATAAGTTTTACCGATGCTCATGACTTCGCCGACCGCACGCATCTGTGTGCCGAGCTTGTCTTCTACACCTTTGAACTTCTCAAATGCCCAGCGGGCAAATTTAACAACGACATAATCGCCGCCCGGCTTGTACTGATCGAGTGTTCCGTACTTACCACAGGTCAGATCCTTTAAGGTCAGACCGGTTGCAAGCTTAGCGGAAACCAGAGCGATCGGGAAACCGGTTGCCTTGGATGCAAGCGCTGAGGAACGGGAAGTACGCGGGTTGATCTCGATAACGATGATACGATCGCTGACCGGATCATGTGCGAACTGTACGTTCGTTCCGCCGATAACGCCGATGTGCTCTACGATCTTATAAGCCTGCTCCTGCAGACGTGCCTGAAGATCTTCGGAAATGGTCAGCATCGGAGCGGTACAGAAGGAATCACCTGTGTGAACACCCATCGGGTCAACGTTCTCGATGAAGCAAACGGTGATCATGTTGTTATCCTTATCGCGGACAACCTCAACCTCAAGCTCTTCCCAGCCGAGGATGGATTCTTCTACCAGAACCTGTCCGACAAGGCTGGCCTGCAGACCTCTTGCACATACGGTTTTTAATTCTTCGCGGTTGTAAACCAGACCGCCGCCTGCGCCGCCCATGGTGTATGCCGGACGAAGTACAACCGGGTAACCAAGGCGATCTGCGATCTCAAGTGCTTCCTCTACACTGTAGGAAACCTGGCTGCGTGCCATCTCGATGCCGAGCAGATCCATGGTTTTCTTAAACTCGATACGGTCTTCGCCACGCTCGATCGCATCGACCTGAACACCGATAACCTCGACATTGTATTTATCAAGGACACCTTCCTTATATAACTCTGCGCAAAGGTTCAGTCCTGACTGACCGCCCAGGTTCGGAAGGAGCGCATCCGGACGTTCTTTGGCGATGATCTGCTCGAGACGTTTTACGTTCAGGGGTTCGATGTAGGTTACATCTGCCATGCCCGGATCTGTCATGATCGTTGCCGGGTTGGAGTTGACCAGAACGATTTCATAGCCAAGGCTTCTGAGTGCCTTGCATGCCTGTGTTCCGGAGTAATCAAACTCGCAAGCCTGGCCGATGACGATTGGGCCCGAGCCGATGATCAGTACTTTTTTTATGTCGGTGCGTTGTGCCATAAAGAACCTCCTTAATTGCTATGGAATATACTAATACAAGTTGTTTTCTCAAAAAAAAGCGTCTCCAAGTGGGAAACGCCTTCTTTGGCTAACATTAACAATGTGTACCGGGAAAGGAATTTCCCTCTCGTTTTTACACTGGGACTATTATAAACGCATTCTTATAAATGTGCAATGCATTATTTCGATTTCTTTTAATTGAAGAAAAAGGCTTTCACTTTACAATTTTAGTATTGGTTGCTATATTATGCTTGAGGTCAAATCAGTTGAGGATAGATCTTGATAATATATTAGGAAGAGATCTGTTTGATGCAGGGAGGAAAGCTATGAAGATTGATAGAGAACGTGTTGCACGGATCCAAAACCTCTGGACATCATTTCTGGATGCCTGTGATGAGCAGGAGGTTGTCAGCTGGGATGTTGATGAGCTTGGTGAGATGGATGCGTATTACGCGAATGAGGCACTAAGTGTAGCGATCCATTTGATTGCTTCGGACGGGACGTTTGGAGAGGATGAAGTAGAATGCCTGAATGGCATTTTTGACTACGACTACTCTGTAGAAACACTGGAAGAAACTTATGAAAATGTGGATGTCTACATCGATGCCATGTTTGATGAGGATCTGGATGACGGTATTTTACTTCTGCGTGGTTACAATGATGATCTGGCAGATGCGTACCAGGATATGCTTTGCGAGATTTGCGATGCGATCATTGAAAGCGACGGAGAGGTTTCCGAGGCAGAGCGTGAAGAAGCTAAGGAATTAAAGATTAAAATTGGAAAAGAATAATAACAGAAGTCTGATCGGACTTGGTTTGCTGCTTATTACAGCATTTGTGTGGGGATTCGGTTTCGTGGCGCAGAGTATTGGCGCGGATTATGTCGGCGCTTACACATTTCTGACGATGCGAAACTGGATCTCGTTTTTTCTTTTGATACCTGTGGTCCGGCTGTTGGATGTCTATTCAAAAAAGAAAGGGCAGCAGGCGGAGAGTACATTACAGAATTTACAGAATGACAGCAAAGATCAAAATGAAGGACCAATAAAAAAAGGGAAAAAAATCTGGATCGCTGGACTTGTCTGCGGTGTGTTTTTGTTCGCGGGAAGTGCGACCCAGCAGATCGGTATTGCATATACGACGGCTGCGAAAGCAGGCTTTCTGACATCGATGTATGTTGTGATCGTCCCAGTGATCTATGCGATCATTAAAAAGGGAATCGGCGCGAAGATCTGGGTCAGTGTTGTTCTTGCAGTGGCAGGACTGTATCTGCTTTGCATCAAAGACGGATTTTCGCTTGGGAAAGGCGATACGATCGTTTTGATCTGTGCGCTGTTTTTTGCACTGCAGATTCTGTTTGTTGATAAATTCGTGCCGGAAGTAGACGCGGTCAGGTTGTCGCAGATTCAGTTTCTGGTGGTGGCCATTCTTTCGACGATATTCATGTTTGTTCTGGAAAAACCGACATGGGATGCGATCTACGCAGCATTGCCGGCTATCCTTTATGCAGGTATTGTCAGCAGCGGCGTAGGATATACACTGCAGATCGTCGGCCAGACGATGGTAACGCCTACAGTTGGCGGCATCACGATGAGTTTAGAGAGTGTGTTTGCGGCATTCGGCGGCTGGATCGTTTTAGGTGAGCTTTTGACCAGACGGGAGTTTGCCGGATGTGCGGTCATGTTTGCGGCGATCATTCTGGCGCAGATTCCGATCGGACGGGTATTTCACAGGAAACGACAACCCGGATTGGAGAGCAGCGAGGCAGATAGCGGATGACGAAAGAACAATATTTAAAAATTTCAGAGCCGTTCCGTACGGATCCGAAAAAGGCAGACCGGATGCGGTTTGCGAATAAGCTCTGTACGGTGATCTGTTATATCGGATACCCATTGCTTTTGGTGAGCAGGATCGTTTTGTTTGATGTCTGGTTTTGGAGAATACTTCTGATACCGGCAGCGGCGTTTGTTGTCTTAAGTGTTGTCAGAAAAAAACTGAATGCACCAAGGCCGTATGAGGTCTGGCAGATCACACCGTTGCTTGAAAAGGACACGCAGGGTAAATCATTTCCGAGCAGACATGTGTTTTCTGCTTCGATCATTGCAATGGCGGTATTGTCAGTTTATCCCGTGGGTGGTATTATTTTGCTTGCGGCCGCGCTCGTCCTGTCATGGTGCAGAGTGATCGCGGGAGTACATTTTATCAAAGATGTTGTGACCGGCCTGGCGATCGGGGTGATCGTCGGTTTGGTTGGCTTCTTTATTATATAAGGGAGGATTATTCAAAATGAATATTGTGGTTTTATGCGGTGGTTTGAGTCCGGAGCGTGATGTATCGATCGTATCCGGTGGACAGATTGCAAAAGCATTGAAAGAAAACGGACACAGCGTTATTCTGCTGGACGTTTTTATGGGATATGGTGAAGAAGAGCAGGATGTTTCCGATATCTTCGCACATGCGGATGAGATTACGCTTTCCGGAGACGGTATCGGTCAGGAAGCACCGGATTTGGAGACAGTACGCGCAATGCGGAAAGGATCGACCGAAGGATTCTTTGGACCGAATGTCCTTGCAATCTGCCAGATCGCGGATATCGTATTTATGGGACTGCACGGAGAGGACGGCGAAAACGGAAAGGTGCAGGCAGCGTTTGATCTGTTTGGCATCCGCTATACCGGAAGCAGTTCTTTGAGCAGTGCCGTTTCCATGAATAAAGGATATACCAAGCGTATCTTTTTTGCAGATGGCGTACCGACCCCGAAAGGATTTTCTGTATTAAAGGGTGATGAGCCGGAAGATTTTTCAGAAACCGGTATGGAGTATCCGATCGTGATCAAGCCGGCAAGTGCGGGTTCTTCCATCGGCGTTTCTATCGTTCATAGTGATGATGAGTATCAGGAAGCGCTGGATAAGGCATTTGCAGTAGATGATGAGATTGTATTTGAAGAATATATCAAAGGCCGTGAGTTTGCTGTCGGAGTGATCCGGTATGAGGCACTTCCGGTCATCGAGATCGCGCCGGTGAATGGCTGGTATGATTATCAGAATAAATATAAAGCAGGCAGCACGATCGAGACCTGCCCAGCGGATATTCCGGAGCTGACAGAGCGCCTGCTGCAGGCAGCAGCGGTACAGGCTGCATACTCTTTGGGACTCAGCACATATGCGAGACTGGACTTCCTGGTAGACGACTGGGGCAAGGTATACTGCCTTGAGGCAAACACCCTTCCGGGTATGACACCGACAAGCCTTCTGCCGCAGGAAGCACAGGCTGCAGGGATGGACTTTAATGCACTGTGTGAAGAACTGATCAAAGTATCTTTGGAGAAATATGAGTGAAACAGTGAGCCAAGCACAGGAAACGCCATGCTTGCATGAAGCGTTTTCTGTATTTGGCGAGCGTACATACATGAGCAAGTAGGCAGGCATGCCGGATTGCGAATGGATGTAGTGTGATGGGAGTGCGTAGCACGAAGTCACACGTAGTTTCACGATAGGTGAATAGAATAATGATTAATCAACTAACATTACGAAAAATCGCAGAAGTCTGCAATGGTACCTACATGGGAGACCCGGTCTTTCTGGACCGCGAGGTAGAAAATGTCGTAACCGACAGTCGGGAGGCGAAAGATGGTTCCCTGTTTGTCGCAATTCCGGGTGAGCGGGTCGACGGACATAAATTCATCCCCGATGTATTTGCAAAGGGTGCGCTGGCAGTGCTGGCAGAGCATGAGCTGGAGCAGGCTGACGGTCCGTATATTATCGTGGAATCCGGCCTGATGGCAATCCGGAAGATGGCTGCATGGTATCGGTCGACACTGACGATTCCGGTGATCGGAATCACGGGAAGTGTCGGAAAGACCAGCACCAAGGAAATGATCGCCTCTGTGTTGGAGCAGAAATTCCGCGTATTAAAAACAGAAGGAAACTTCAATAACCTTCTGGGAATGCCGATGACGCTTTTAAAAATCAGAGAGCAACATGAAGTGGCAGTGGTTGAAATGGGCATCTCCGAATTCGGCGAAATGCACCAGCTTGCAGAGATCGCACGCCCGGACATCTGCGTGATCACAAACATCGGACAGGCACATCTGGAAAATCTGAAAACACGTGACGGGATCCTGCAGGCAAAATCAGAGATCTTTGATTTCCTGAAAGAGGATGGCGTGATCATCTTAAACGGAGATGATGATAAGCTTTCTACTGTCGGAACTGTTCGAGGGATCACACCAAAGCGCTTCTCGCTGGAGCGGGATGACTGCGATGTGACAGTAAAAAATGTGGTCAACAGAGGTCTTGACGGAATGGAAGCAGATCTGACAACAGACCTTGGCTGTATCCATATCCATGAGCCGATCCCGGGCATCCATTACCTGTATAATGCGGGTGCGGCAGCGTGTATTGGCAGGACGTTAGGAATGACCAATGAGGAGATCGCTGCAGGGGTTGCGGCGGTTAAAACGATCGCGGGACGCCTGAATATGTTACGGCTCAGAGATGAGATCATCGTGATCGACGATTGCTATAATGCAAATCCGGCATCCATGAAAGCTTCTTTGTCTGTATTGTCGAAGGCACTTGGCAGAAAGATCGCCGTGCTCGGAGATATGGGAGAGCTTGGTGAAAACGAAAAAGAGCTGCACTTAGGTGTCGGTAAAGCAGCTGTGGAAAACGGAATTGATGCATTGTTTTGCGCAGGAGAGCTTTGCCGGGAAATGGCAAAGGGTGCAGAGGGATTGGCAGATGTGAAATGGTTTGCAGACAGAGACACACTGTTAAAAGAACTGATCCCGTATGTACAGCCGGGTGATGCGGTTTTGGTCAAGGCATCTCATTTCATGGGATTCCCTGTCATCGTAGATGCATTGAAAGAAGCATTTGAAAAATAAATATCAGCGTAAAAAAACACAGGCGGTTTGGCCTGTGCTTTTGCTTTCAGATCAGACTTTTGTTTTTTTCTAGCATTTCCTGAATGGTGTTCTTTACATTAGAAGTAAGCGCTTTCTTTTCTTCACGTGTCAGATTGCGGGTGTTGATCGGTTCACCGTATTCAAGAATGACATGTGTGGGTTTGACTGCCGGTGGATGGTCGAGCAGGATGGCATGTGTATTGCTGATCGCGACCGGGATGATCGGGCATCCGGTCTTTTCGGCGATTTTAAGGCTTCCTGCATGAAATTCACCCAGCGTCTTGCCATCGCCTCTGGTCCCTTCCGGAAAAATGCAGATCGAGACGCCTTTTTTTACTGTCTCGATTGCTTCTAAGATGGTCTTAAGGCCGGCACGTGCGTCATCGCGGTTCATGAACAGGCAGTAGAGACGCCGCATCCATGCCCGCAGAAGCGGCACTTTCTCGAGATCATCCTTAGCAACATATCCTGTCAGACCGGGACATTGTGCATAGCTGACAATGATATCAAAGTAACTCTGATGATTGCAGACATACAGTACAGGTTCATCCTTCGGGATCCGTTCCAGGCCGATTATGGTTGGCTTCACGCCGCAGATCTTATAGACGCAGCGCAGTGCATGTTGAACGATCCGCAGGCTCGAGATGTCTGCTTTTTCTTTATTTATTTTTTCGCGTATTTTCTGGATCAGCAGGAGCGGAGATCCGATCAAGAGAAAAATAATAGCATATAAAATTGCAAAAATCGTTCGAAACATGTAGGTTTCCTCCGAAAAAGGAAGTATTCTGTAAGTCTGTTTTGTAGATATCCACCAT
Source organism: Eubacterium sp. (assembly GCA_045539215.1). GTDB lineage: Bacteria > Bacillota > Clostridia > Lachnospirales > Lachnospiraceae > SY8519. The sequence continues at coordinate 19,267 of JAZQEX010000094.1, forward strand.
AGTATAGCATAATCATTACAGAATTGTTACATGCTTTGTAAAAAAACACGAAAGTGCCTTGAAAGCAAAAATGCAGCGTGCTATAATATCCAACGTATAGGATTTTAGAGAAGGCTTATAAAAGAATGATCTGAAGTCCTCATCGCTATTTAATAAAGCAGAATAATGCAGAATGCATAGACATATAATTTCAGTAGTAAAAGGGGTAGTTTATTATGATGAAGAAACGACTGGTCACTTTTGGAGTGGTAGCAGCGATGTTGGTTGCAAGTTGCCAGACGGTATTTGCAACACCGTATGATTCACAGATTAGTGATCTGGAAGCGAAAAGCTCAAACATCCAGTCACAGATCAGCTCCATGAACAGTGATCTTGCACAGCTGGTCGCAGATATTAAAGTCGTAGAACAGGAAATCGAACAGAAGCAGGCAGACCTGGAACAGGCACAGGCAGACCTGGTAGTAGCAGAAGAAAAGAGACAGTCGCAATATGATGCCATGAAGGGTCGTATCGTATATATGTACGAGAACAGCGACAGCGACCTGCTGGCAACCATTCTGGAAGCAGAGAGCTTTGCAGATGCATTGAATAAGGTTAAGTATTTCTCAGATGTTTATGATACGGATAGAGAGATGCTTGAGGAATATAAGCAGACAGAGCAGGAAGTCAAAGACCTGATCGCACAGGTTGAAGAAGAAGAGAGTATCCTGCAGGAGAATAAAGAGACTTACGAACATCAGCAGGCAGAGCTGAAGCAGACAATTGCAGCAAAGCAGGCTGAGAAGGCAGATGTTGATTCCGAACTTCAGGAAGCACAGAGACTGGCAGAAGAATATGCCGCAGCGATCGAGGCACAGAACAGAGCACTTCGTGAGCAGCAGCAGAGACAGCAGGAGCAGGCAGCGGCAGCAGAGGAACAGCGTTCTTCTGAGAGCAACTCCAACTCAAACTCCAACTCAAGCAGATCCAACGATGATCAGGATGATGAGGATTCTGATTCCGATTCTGATTCTGACAACAGCTCCTCAAGCTCGAGTTCTTCCAGCTCATCGAGTTCATCGAGCTCCTCAAGCTCCAGCTATTCAAGCAGTGGCAGCGGTAGTGGAAGTTCAGTAGTAAGCTATGCATGCCAGTTTGAAGGCAACCCGTATGTATGGGGCGGTACCAGCCTGACGAACGGATGTGATTGCTCCGGTTTCGTAATGCAGGTATATGCACACTTTGGTGTATCCCTTCCGCATTCCTCTGCAGCAATGAGAAGCGTTGGCTATGGCGTATCGGTATCTGATATGCAGCCGGGTGATATCGTATGCTACAGCGGACACGTAGGAATCTACGCAGGCGGCGGCAGCATTATCAATGCATCAAACTCCGCACCGTATCCGAAGGGCGGTATCAAGTATAACAATGCTTACTACAGAAGCATCGTTGCAGTAAGAAGAATTTTCTAATCATGAATGGTTTACTTCCGGGTTCATAAGAGCCCGGAAGTTTTTCTGTTACCGGATATCTTGATTTATAAATTGCAGACTGGTACAATATATCTATCGTAAATAGGATCGTTCGATTCGATAGGAAGAAAGGACAATAGACTATGGCTAGAGCAATCAAATGGATTTTAGTAATTATCTTTATCTGCGGTATCCTCTATGCAGCGTACAGATACCTGACCAGAGAGGATGAGTTTGAGGCATTTGATGATGAGGATTTTGATTTTGACCGGGATGCAGATGATTCTCTCCTTGGCAGAATTAAGACCAAAGCAAAAGAAGTGCTGAATTTCTAAGACAGACTATAAGACCGGTAGGCGAAAGAGCCTGCCGGTCTTTTCTTTTTGACAGGGAATGGATTGGCAGTCTTTTCTTTTTGAGGTGAGTGTGCTATGATGGATTCCTGTTATGTAACGCATTAAAGTGATAATTAAGTAATAGAAAGGGTGCGAGCAGATGATTGCAAAGCGTTTACGCCAGTCGCTCGAAGAGGGTGTTTCGATCAGGGACATTTTTGAGGAAGGCAAGAAAATGGCAGCCATTTACGGCGCCGAGAACATTTTTAATTTTACGATCGGAAACCCAAGTGTGGCACCGCCGCCAATCGTAAATGAAGCAATGAAAGAGGTGCTTGATTCTGAAGTGCCATTGACGCTTCATGGTTATCCTGCCAATGTCGGACACCCGGATGTGCGTCAGTTTATCGCAGAGTATCTGAATGAAAAATACGACATGCATTACGATGAGCGCGGGATCATCATGACCAATGGTGCTGCAGCCGCAATCGTCAACATCTGCCATACCTTGCTGGATGCAGGGGATGAGGTCGTTACCTTTGCGCCGTATTTCTGGGAATATAAGAGTTATGTCGGTACCGTTTACGGCAAGCTGGTTCCGGCTTACTGTAATATGGAAACCCTGCAGCCGGATCCATGGACGTTTGAGACGGCATTGTCTCCCAGGACAAAGTTTGTTTTGATCAATACGCCGAACAACCCGACGGGTGCGGTTTATACAGAGGAATCGATCAAAACCATCTGTGAGATTCTGGAGAAAAAGCAGGAAGAATATGGACATCCGATCTATCTGATCTCGGATGAGCCGTACCGTAAGCTGGCTTATGGAATTGAGGTGCCGTGGCTGCCGCATTACTACAGAAACACGATCGTGGTATATTCGTTTAGCAAGTCACTTTCCATTCCGGGAGAGCGGATCGGTTATATGGCCTTCCAGTCAGACATTGATGACTACGATGATTTCATCGCAGGAGCGACAGCGTCCATGCGTTATCTGGGTTATGTCAATGCGCCTTCACTGCAGCAGCGGATGCTGTTAAAATGTATCGATGCGACCGTTGATATCAGCATCTATCAGAAGACTCGTGATATCCTTTATGACGGACTGACAAAGATCGGTTATCAGTGCATCCATCCGGACGGAGCGTTTTATCTGTTCATGAAGGCCCTTGAGCCGGACGCATTCCATTTTTGTGAAGTGGCAAAGGAAGAGCGACTCTTGATGGCACCCGGTGATGCGTTCTCGGGACCGGGATGGGTAAGGATCTCTTATTGTGTTCCGTCAGAAGTGGCAGAGAAAAGTTTGCCGGCATTTGAACGGCTGTATCAGAAATATCAGAAGTAAGCGTGATAATTTCCAAAGATTGAAAGGCTGGGAAATATATGACAAGAGAATTGGTGTTGGTCATTGACTTTGGCGGACAGTACAATCAGCTGGTTGCACGTCGTGTCCGCGAGAGCAATGTGTACTGTGAGATCTATTCTTATAAAACGGATCTGGAAAAAATAAAAGAAATGAATCCGAAGGGGATCATTTTGACGGGCGGACCGAGCAGCTGCTATGAAGAAGGTGCAGCAGCATGTGATCCGGCACTTTTTGAACTGGGCATTCCTGTTCTGGGTCTGTGTTATGGCGCACAGTTGATGCAGCATATGCTTGGCGGCGAAGTCAAACGCGCGGATGCACAGGAGTACGGTAAAACCGCACTGCATGTCAATCCGCAGTCAGCATTGTTTGCAGATGTGGCGGAAGAGACAACCTGCTGGATGAGCCACTTTGATTATATTTCGAAAACGGCTCCGGGATTTGAAGTGATCGCAACGACTGCATCCTGTCCGGCTGCGGCAGTGCAGGACGTGGAAAGAGGACTTTATGGAATCCAGTTCCATCCGGAAGTACTGCATACACCGGAAGGGACTAAGATGCTTGCAAACTTTGTCCTTGGCATCTGCGGATGCAAGGGCGATTGGCAGATCGATTCCTTTGTAAAAACAACCATCGAGCAGATCCGTGAAAAGGTTGGCAACGGTAAAGTGCTCTGTGCGCTTTCCGGCGGCGTGGATTCATCTGTCGCGGCCGTACTGATGGCAAAAGCGATCGGCAATCAGCTGACCTGTGTTTTTGTTGACCATGGATTGCTGAGAAAAGACGAAGGCGATGAAGTAGAAGCGATCTTCGGACCGGAAGGCAATTACGACTTGAACTTCATCCGTGTTAATGCACAGCACCGTTTTTATGTAAAACTGGCCGGTGTGGATGAGCCTGAGCAGAAGCGCAAGATCATCGGAGAAGAATTCATCCGAGTATTTGAAGAAGAATCCAAAAAGATTGGTGCAGTCGACTATCTGGTACAGGGCACGATCTATCCGGACGTCGTAGAGAGCGGTCTGGGTGGAGAGTCTGCTGTGATCAAGTCACATCATAATGTCGGCGGGCTCCCGGATTATGTGGATTTCAAGGAGATTATCGAGCCGCTGCGAGACTTGTTTAAAGATGAGGTCAGAAAAGCCGGGCTTGAGCTTGGTTTGCCGGAATATCTTGTCTATCGCCAGCCGTTCCCGGGACCGGGACTCGGCATTCGTATCATTGGAGATGTAACCGAGGAAAAGGTGCATATCGTACAGGATGCGGACGCGATTTATCGGGAAGAAGTCGCAAAGGCAAATGCAGCATGGAAAGCAGAACATCCGGAAGAAGGTAATGCGCCCTGGATGCCGGATCAGTACTTTGCAGCACTGACCAATATCCGTACGGTTGGTGTCATGGGAGATGAAAGAACCTATGATTATGCGATCGCGCTGCGCGCGGTTCGTACAATCGACTTCATGACGGCAGAAGCGGCACCGATCCCGTTTGAGGTGTTAAATTCGGTGATGAACCGGATCATTAATGAAGTTAAGGGCGTCAACCGCGTATTCTACGATTTGACGAGCAAGCCGCCCGGAACGATTGAAATGGAGTAGACTATAAATGCTTGAAACCCGCTTAAACAGCGGGTTTCTGAATTAAAACTCTATCTTCTCATAGCCTGAAAGATCCGGTACATCAAATGTTCCCTCAGGAATATCTCCTGACATTTCTTTTATGACTTCAGTACTTTCTATTACGGTGTCACCCATAGTGATCTTTGTATATATAGCAAATACATCTCCGTCCTTCAGATAAAAGCGTTCAGTTTCTGAGGTGTCAGTAGCTTCTTCTGCCTCAGGGTAGTTATATTCATAATACTCATATTCATCTTTGTCTCCTGTTTCATCGCTGTAGATCGGTATCACTTCCGAGCCTGTTCCTACCAGATTCCGGCCGTATATATTGGTCCCGTTCTCCATGGCGGAAATACTGCTTTCCTCTGCAGAATCTGCGATATCCGCCATATCCATTTCCATATATGACTTGTTGTCTTCATTTATAGAATAGGCCTTGCCGTCAATGGAATAAACTTTGCTGTTTTCGTTTTCCTTATATGTGTTGATTCCGTCCACAGCGTTAATCTCATGGCTGACATAAGACATACCGGCAATATACACATCAGATTTCTTGATGTAATGCCTTGCCGCCAGATTGTCAAGGTAATTGCAGGCAGGAATATCCTGAAGGCCGAGCCATGCATAAGGATGTACTTCTGTCTCACTTTCCTGTGCATCCTCCTGCACCGCCTGGTCACCTTCATCCCCGACACTCACGGCTTCTGCCTGTACCTCGCCGGTTCCCTGAGACACATCCTGTACCGCTGTATCGGGCGAAGAGCCACATGCAACCATCGTCAGGATTATCAATACAGAAATGAGAATCATAAAACACTTTTTCATATTTTCCTCCATAAAACAATTTCAAAACGAATCAGCTGTTTTCGAACAATCAGGGCAGCTTTATTCAAAGGTGTTGCCATAAATTTCAGTTCCGTCTCCGTTTAGATATACCATATAAAGTTTTATATTGCTCACACCACACTCTTCTTCAATATCCTGTATAATCTGTTTCAGATCGTCTGGTGTTTCTTCGCCTATTTCCTCTTCAAGACTTGTTCTGAACTGTTCGACCTGCTCATCTGAATAGGTTTCTTTAAACTTGTATATGAATGATAACGTATTGTCTTTCGCTTCAACATCCAGTTCCGCCATTTGATTATAGCTTTCATCCTCGTTAAAGGATTGCTTCATCGCTTCCAATATATCCGGATGCTCCAAAAAATACGCTTCAATTGTCGGTTCCGTTTCTTCTGCTTGAGCAATTGTTTCCGTCGTGCCTGGATCTGTCTCTTCTGTCAGGGCCGCATCATCCGCAGGAACCGTATCAGATTCTTCTCCCTCTGCATTTGCAATGGTTCCGTCCTCATTGACAGTAACGGTAACAATGTAAACGAGACCATCCCCGGTACCATCCCATCCTACAGGGGTCGTACATATAACGCGGCTTGTCCCGGCGCCTTTTCCCTCAAACCCCGCTTCCAGACTGCCAATCGCATTGCCTTCTTTGACCTGACTGTCAGCCAGATGAAAAACCCGGTTGACCGAGTAGCCAATCACGGAATCATCCTCCGGAATTGTATTCCATTCACACCCTGTACTCTTATTCGTTCCAAGCGTGATCGTAAGTTCTGTACCCTCCCAGGATACTTCACGCAGATGCTCATAGTCAGTGTTGTCTTTTCCACAGGATGATAGAGTGAAAACAGATGCACACAAGATTGCAATGCATACCATCATAGATATCACCTTTTTCATCTTACCCTCCTTAAAATACATATGACGTACTAGTTCCTAGCATCATGATATCATAGCGTTATTTCACTATATAGCTGTGTCATTTTTTTGGCACGTGACAAATCTGTCATGTTCTGTAATAATCATTTTAAAGACACCGTTGAAGAAACCATCATAAAAAGTCTGTCAACATAGTATTTATATGGGGATTGATAGAATGTTATCGAATCAGATTAAAACAGTACTGGATATCTTGAATATAACCATCACGGATGTCGCCAAGGCCGGCGGCTGCACACCATCAAACCTGAGCCGGATCAAAAATGGTGTCAGAACACCTCCGCCTGCCAGCCCGACGATTAGCTGTCTTACCGATGGTCTAATCAAAATTGCGCGTCAGAGAGACCTCTCCAGTGATCTCCGCATGCTTTGCGGCGCAATGCTTCGCGACAATGATGAAGTACTGAAAACAAAGCTCATTGACTGGCTCTATAAAGATGAGCCCCCCTATGTTAGGACCTATCAAAAGAAAAAAGGCGCAGATACTGACGTTGGCCGTCAGACAGTGCTGACAGCAACCGTCTTTTCAGAACACCTCGACCACCTGATGAAAACCATCGGCCTGAGCAATCGAAGATTGGGATGCGAAGCCGGCCTTGATCCATCCTATATCAGCAGGCTCCGCAGGGGAGAACGGATCCCGCGGTATCATTCTGCTTATCTGACACAAATCTGTGTATCACTCAAAAACAGCATCCTTTCAGAGGAAAAACTCTCTGAAGTATCAAAACTTACAACCATTCCGCCGGAAGAGCTGTTAGAAAAAGGCGGTGCAGATGCATTGCGCAAATGGCTTTTCGGATCTGAAACAGCAACTGTGTATCTTGCTGCAGAAGAGCTGATGAAAACGATCACTTCGGTCGATGAAATCATCCATGCAACCCGGACTATCTCTTCAGAGGAATACGATATCAAAAAAATTTTGGAAGATTTTCAAAAGAACGATAGTGAAGCAGAATGGAGCAATGATCAGAGATATGTCGGTATCGGCGGGATCCAGTCTGCAGTGATGCGGTTTCTGATAGAATTCATCCAAAACAATGAGAAGGAATTACTCCTGTACTCTGACCAATCGATGGACTGGATGGACAGGGATTACCGGCTTGTCCTGAAAGCACTGATGATCGAGCTGATCCGCAAAGATGTAAAGATTCGTATTATTCATACCCTAGACAGGTCTATGACAGAGCTGATCTCTGCCATCGAATGGTGGATGCCACTTTATCTTTCTGGGAATATCAGATCTTTTTATTGTCAGAATAACCCTGGAAAGCGCTTCTCACATACGCTGTTCATACGCCCTGGAGCAGCCTGTATCTCAGGCACAAGCGCCATCGGGCTTGAAAGCCGTGCAACCTATCTATACAGTACCGACAGCGAAATGACCGGTCTGGCAGAAGATACTTTTGCTAACATCATGAAGGACTCTTTCAATCTTGTGCAGATTGACGCATACGACGGATCGGTTTCAAACAATGACGGCTTCATACGAATTGGGGATGTGACTGTACAGTCCTCCCTGCGTGAAGTGAAAATCCGGCGCATCAATCCTCCATATCTGATGTTCACATTCACACATCCGATGATATGCAGGGCATTCAAACTGTATATGGATATCGCTACAAATGTATAATTGTGGCATCTGGTTTTCCATCCTGAATGCCAAAGTGTTCACAAATTCAATCTTGAAACGGGCCAACAGTATTACACGATTGTGCTCCAACCGAGAAACTAAACATAAATTGGGTTGAAGATGATCCGGAAACTTCGCGAATTATAAGCATTTCTATATTTATTCGTGAAATTGACGATGATGACTTTGAAGAGTATAAATGGTAATGTTCCAAGAAAGGTATCCTTCTGGTCGTATTTTGGTCGCATTTTGCGGAATACTCGATAAATTAAGTGTATTTTGTAGAATTAATATACATGATATGGTATCAAAATTTGATCCGAGCCTACTAGATATAGTCGGTCGAATAGAAATGGAATAATCGCGTTTCTTTATTTCGTAATCAGAGGAATATTTGAAAGAAAGCGACGGCTGTCTTATAATAAAAAGGGGTTCTGACAATTTAAGATTCATGCAGATTACCTAAAGGAGCACGTAATGAGATTATGGATTTTGATCCTGATATTGGTGGCTCTTTATCTGTTTATGATGTGCCCTAATATCAGTAAAAAGAGAAAACGTCGATTAAAACCCTTTACAGAAACCTATGTCGCGCACAGAGGTTATTTTGATAATGCCACAGATGCGCCGGAGAATTCGCTTGCGGCATTCAAAAAAGCAGTGGAGAACGGGTTCGCTGTGGAACTGGATGTGCAGCTGACTTCGGATGGAAAACTTGTGGTTTTTCATGATGCCAACTTAAAGCGGATGTGCGGCGATGACAGGGTCCTGCGGGAGTGTACCTATGAAGAATTACAGCAATTGTGGTTGGGTGATTCTAAGGAGCAGATTCCACTGTTTTCAGAAGTTCTGGCAGTGATTGATGAAAAGGTTCCGATGGTGATCGAGGTCAAGGGTGAACATGAGCCGGATGTGATCGCGGCACATCTTGCAAAAGAACTGGAAGGTTATCAGGGGATTTATTGCATGGAATCCTTCCGGCCGAAAGCACTGATCTGGTATCGGAAAAATCATCCGGAGGTTTTGCGTGGACAGCTTTCTACGGATGTGTTCCGGGATAAAGAAGGAAAACGATTAAATCCAATCGTAAAATTCGTCGGAACAAATATGCTTTGTAATTTCCTTGCGAAGCCGGATTTTATCGCATATAACCATAAGCATGTGACACAGCCTGCGTTTTTATTATGTTGCTGGATGTTCCCGGTGATGCGTTTTGCCTGGACGATCAAGGATCAGAGAGAGCTCGGGAGGGCTAGAAAGTTCTTTCATGTTTTTATCTTTGATGGCTTTAATCCGCATGCCGGCAGAGGAAAGCGGACTGTAAAAAAACACAGCATGTAGAATGAATAAAAAAACCTTGCATCAGTGATCTGATGCAAGGTTTTTTAGAGGGGAGAGTTTATTTAGCAATTTCCACTGTCGGGAATTTCAGCTCTTTGTATTTAGCCATTCTTTCTTTTGCGATGCCCTGATTTTCCATGTAATGGATTCTGGTGGCAACGATCTCTTCGAGATGTTTCTCACGGCACTCGTTAACGTTTCTGTCGCGGCAGAGTCCGTCCGGAGCGATTACGAATTTCGCTTTGCCATCCTCACCTTTTACGATGTCGCCGCCGGCACCGCATACAACACATTCAAACGGCCACTGAATGCCATCCCAGTGTACTTCACCTTCCATGATCAGATCGCTGTGGCAGTTCGGGCACAGACCCTGATCCGGATCGCCGAGCCATGTACGCTCTTCCGGCGGAGTCTGGATCGCTTTGATCACATTTTCGCCAAGCTTATGTGCACGTGCAATCTGGTCATCCTTTAACAGAACGTTGCCCGGACGGCCGTTTCTGGTGGAAAGGAATTTATCGATGACGAGTGTGGACTGTGTGAACATGGTTGCTGAAAGTGTATCCAGAGCCAGTCCCTGCCAGTCTTTGCAGGAGCCGCCGACTGCCATGATACCTGCTACCTGATGCGGATCTTCTTTTACCTTGCCGATCTTTAACAGAAATGCGAGCTCGTAAGCAAGGAAGCGATGTGTGAAGCGTGTGTAGATAGATGACGGCATCAGATCGTAGGTCGGAACACCGATAACGAGACCATTGCAGGTCTGCATTTCTGTGATCAGTGCGTCAACATCATCCTTATCTTTCAGAACGCATCCGTTATATTCGCCTTTGCCCATTGCAACATTGCCCATGCTCATCGTGCAGCCTTCGCATCCTGTACACGGCAGAATGTTGTAATCAAACAGGTTGATCATAACAACCTCCGCACCGGCTTCCTGACAAGCAAGCAGCGCTTCTTTTACTAAAATCTCACTGTTTCCGTTGTGGCGTCCTGCCACGATTCCCATAACTTTCATCTTTCTTTTCCTCCTGTTTTTATGATGATACCCCTTGTGATGAAAAAACCGGCCACTGCCGGCAAAATGTTTTTACTCATATAAAATTTTAACATAGGGATAATATGAAAAAAAGCGAAGAATCAGGTCTGAGCAAAGAAGTCTTTTATAATATTATAACATTTGGTAATGAAAAACTTGCGAAAGTGTTATGATGGTGATACCATGATGTTAACATAAAGTGTGTATGTAGAGGGCGAGACGATGACATTTAATCAGATTAAATATTTTATTAAAGTCGCAGAATGTTTAAGCTTTACAGAAGCAGCAAGGTGTCTGTTCATTACGCAGCCGGCACTGAGCAGACAGATCGCAGTCATGGAGGAGGAGCTGGGGACGCCTCTTTTTGTTCGCGAGAAAAAACGGCTGAAGTTAACGCCCGGAGGTCTGGTACTTTATAACCGGCTGCCGGCTTTGCTGGATACATATGAGGAAGCCGTGGCGGATGCAAGCTCTGCAAACCAGGGCTATGAAGGGGCGCTTCGCATCGGTGTTCTGGATATCTATGATATCACCAGAGTGTTTACCGATCTGATCCGGACATTTCAGGAGGAGAATCCTGCGGTCCATGTGACATTGGAGCGGTTTTCACTGGGAGAACTTCCGAGGCGCCTGCAGCAGGGCAATCTGGATGTGATCTTAACTTATCGTTTTTCGTTATATGAACATCCTGATGTTTTGACGGCATTTTTCCATACTTTCCAGTCCTACATGATGATGAATCAGGCACATCCGTTTGCAAAAAAGGAAGGTTTGCAGCTGTCTGATCTGAAAAACGAATTATTCGTCCAGCTGGGGCCGCAGGCCAGTGAAGAAGGTTATCAGTATCTGCTTCACCTGTGCAGCAGGGCAGGATTTGTTCCGTCGATCCGACAGGTGGATAAGATGGAGGATGTCCTGTTATGGATTCAGTCACAGGACGGCATCGCGATCACGACAGACTGTACGACAGAAAAATATTATCCGGACGTCGTGCTGAGACCGATCGATATGCCGGAAGCAAAAAACCATGAGGTTTGTATTGCCTGGCATAAGAACAACTATAACCCGGCTATTGCCATGTTTGCAGAGCTGGCAGAGTCATTTGCACAGTCTATCGATGGCATTACACTGAACCGCAAGATCTATTCAACAGCCGGAAGGAATCCAATCGAGTGTTAAAGTTTTTAAAAAAGTACTGGTTTTTTGCAGTGCTTGCTTCTGCGTTTATGGTAGGAGAAGTGCTGGTGGATCTGATCCAGCCGCGTTTGATGGAGACGATCGTTGATGAAGGTATTCTTGGCATCAACAACGGAGGCGTATCAGATATCCCATTGATCGCATCTACGGGTATCCGGATGATCCTGATCGTGATCATCGGCGGAGGATGTGGAATTTTGAGTGCGGTCTTTACGAATCTTTGTGCGCAGAATTTCGGCAATGATGTGCGCAAGGCTTGTTTTGGGCGCATTATGCATCTGTCATTTGAGCAGACTGACCAGTTCACGACGGGTTCTCTGATCACACGGATCACGAGCGATGTTTCACAGACGCAGCAGATGGTCAGTCAGATGATCCGAGGATTTGTACGATGTATGATCTTTTTTGCCGGCGGCAGTTTTGCGCTGGTGACACTGGATATTCATTTTGGTGTGATCGTTGCGATCGCCGTGCCGCTGCTTTTGCTCGATATCATCTTTGTGCTCTGGAAAACAAATCCTCTGTTTTCTGTTTTGCAAAAGCGCCTTGACCGCATGAATACAGTGATCGAGGAGAATGTTTCCGGTGCGCGCGTGGTGAAGGCGTTCGTGCAGGAGGAGCGGGAAACGACGAGGTTTGCCGATGCCAATCAGCAGCTGGTGGATACGCAGTTTCGTGTTTTGATCTTAATGTCCTACCTGCGGCCGATCATGAATATCGTCTTAAACCTGGCGATCGTCGGAATCCTGTATGTCGGCGGCGTCCAGGTACAGGGCGGGAATATTGCGCCCGGTGCTGTCATGGCGGCGATCACTTATATTTCCCAGATCCTGAACGGAATGATGATGCTGGCGATGATCTTCCAGACGATCTCGCGCGGCTCGGCGTCTGTAAAACGGTTAAAAGAAGTGCTGGATACGGAACCGGCATTAAAAGACGGCCCTGGGATTGCGAGTGTGAATCCGGAATCGGACGGAGATGGTTTGTGTCCTGTTCAGAAACCGGGCACGATCGAATTTAAGAATGTTCATTTTTCCTATCCCGGCCGGAAGGAAGAAATCCTTCGGGATATTAATCTGACAGTCCACGCAGGGGAGACACTTGGCGTGATCGGCGCGACAGCCAGCGGTAAGAGTACGCTTGTCAGTCTGATCCCGCGCTTTTATGATGTGATCTCCGGTGATGTTTATGTGGATGGCATTAATGTACGGGATTATACACTGCGTGAGCTGCGGGATAAGGTATCTTATGTGCTGCAGAAAAGCGAATTGTTTGGGACAACGATCCGGGATAATATCGCGATCAGCAATCCGGATGCCTCCTTTGATGAGATCAAAAAGGCAGCAGAGGCAGCCCAGGCGGATGGGTTTATCATGCAGCAACCACAGCAGTATGATACACCAGTCGCGGAAGGCGGCATGAGTCTTTCCGGCGGACAAAGGCAGCGTGTGGCGATCAGCCGGGCGCTCTTAAAGCGTGCAGAGATTCTGATCTTTGATGACGCGACCAGCGCACTGGATCTCAAGACAGAAGCAAAACTGTATGAAGCGCTGAAAGAAGATTATCGGGATGTGACAAAGGTGATCATTGCGCAGCGGATCGCTTCGATCCGGGATGCGGATCACATCGCTGTTTTGAACCGCGGTAAGGTCGTCGGTTATGGCAGGCATGAGGAACTGCTGGAAACCTGCCCGGTCTATCGTGACATCTATGATTCTCAGCTGAAGGAAAAGGAGGTGGCATCATGAGCACTTCCAATTCTTCTGCAAAAACAATCTCCAATGCATCCGGAAACCGGTCTTCGATGGTACGGATGTCGATGGGACGCCGCGGCCCCGGGATGATGGGCGCGCCGGTGGAAAAACCGAAGGACGGAAAGAATACCTTCAAGCGGTTGTTGAAATATTTCAGGCAAGAGCTTGGTCTGGTGATCGCGCTTGCGACAGTCGTGATCGCGGGTGTTGCATGCTCGGTGATCGCACCGGGCCTGCAAAGCAACGCGATCGACAGGATCGTCGGGGCAAGGTTTGATACACTGCCGAAGCTTTTGATCATCATGGTGATCTTTTACATTGGATATGGACTGTCGACTCTGATCCAGGGAAGGCTGTCTGCGGCACTCAGTCAGCGGATCATCAAGCGGATGCGTTCGGATCTGTTCCGAAAGATCGTGCGGCTGCCGGTCAGCTTTATCGACGGGCATTCCCACGGAGATCTGATGAGTCGTATGACCAATGACGCGGAGAATGTTTCCGGTGTGATCTCACAATCGTTAAGCTCTCTGTTTTCGGGCGTTCTGATGCTGATTGGAACCGCTGCAGTCATGCTCTGGTACAACGTGCCGCTGACATTGCTTTCCTGTTCAACGGTCATCCTGACGGTACTGTTCACACGCTTTATCTCTAAGAAAATGCGAAGCTTTTTCGTGAAACGGCAGCAGCTTTTGGGAAGCGTGAACGGAACTGTGGAGGAGATGGTCAGTGCTTCAAAGACGGTGACGGCCTATAATTATCAGGATGAGGCCATCCGCCTGTTTTCAGAGACGGCAGACCAGCTGACAAAGACAGGAATTAAGGCAGAGATCATCGGCAACTGCATGGGACCGGTGATGAACATGTTTAACAATGTATCCTTTGTGATCGTTGCGGTGTTTGGCGCGTGGTTTGCATTAAAGGGATATATTACAGTAGGTGTGATCTCCGCGTTTATCGTTTATTCCAAGCAGTTTTCCAGACCGATCAATGAGCTGGCACAGCTGTATGGACAGATCCAGACTGCGATCGCCGGTGCGGAGCGGATCTTCTCCATCTTAGATGAGAAAGAGGAATCATCAGGCGGACAGGCACCGGTGCAGCCGGTGAAGGGCGTGATCGAATTTAAGCATGTCGACTTTTCCTATGTGCCGGGTAAGCAGATCATCAAAGATTTTAATCTGAAGGTGGAATCCGGGAAAAAGATCGCGCTGGTCGGAACGACGGGAAGCGGAAAGACGACGATCATCAATCTGCTCATGCGGTTTTATGAGATCGACAGTGGCGAGATCCTGCTGGATGGTGTGAACATCAAAGATCTTTCCATTCATGAGCTGCGGAATGCGATTGGTATCGTTCTACAGGATACCATCCTGTTTACGGACACGGTTAAATATAACCTGACCTATGCGGATCCGAATGTCTCAATGGAAGAGATCCGCGCGGCTGCCGCGTCCAGTAATTGTGCCAAGATGATCGAAGCCTGGCCGGAAGGATATGATACGCAGCTTTTGGCATCCGGAACCGGACTCTCACAGGGGCAGAGACAGCTTTTGACCATTGGCCGCGCATTCCTGTCCTATCCGCAGATCCTGATCCTGGATGAAGCGACATCGAGTGTGGATACGAGGACGGAGAAAAACATTCAGGATGCGATGGTGGAACTGATGAAGAACCGTACCAGCCTGATCATTGCACACCGGATTTCGACGATCCGTGATGCGGACCAGATCATCGTCATGGATCAGGGTACGATCGCAGAGAGCGGGACGCATGATGAGCTGCTTGCAAAAGGCGGCGTATACCATGAGCTCTATATGACGCAGTTTGCAGGGCAGCGGACGTGATAAGGAGTGTTTGCGGGACAGCAGACGAGATAAGGAGTGTTTGTGAGACAGAAGACGTGATGCGGGTTGTGGGGCAGAAGATGTGATGTGGGTCGTTTGTGAGGCAGAAGACGTGATATGGTTTGCGGCTCAGAAGATGTGATGCGGGTCGTGAGGTGGTTGTAGAAGTGGTATGGTTTTCGGGATGTGGACGCGAGGCGTTTTACGAGCTGTAAGCGAAAGACGTGAATCTGGCCCGTAAAGTTGTGGACGGATTACGGTCTGGAAAGGGAAAAGTAGAAAATAGCTCGTAAAGTCATGGATGGATTACGGTCTGGAAGGGAAAAAGAAGAAAACAGCTCGTAAAGTCATAGGCGGATTACGGTCTGGAAAGAAAAAAGTAGAAAATAGCCCGTAAAACACCAGCAAAATTACGAGCTGAAATACGTAATGGAACTGCCAGCTCGTAATGGAGAAGAGATTAGGAATGAGAAAAGAAGATCAACAGGAACTAAGCTTCTTTGAGTGGGAAAGACAAATGGAGTCCGGAGTGACAGATGGCAGTGGGGTTTCAGAAAGTGGTGCGTCGCGGGCAGTATTCCGGGAGCCGGATGCAGAGACTTCATTTGAAAGAGTCTATCAGGTAGTCTGCCAGATTCCGAAAGGAAAAGTGGCGACTTACGGACAGGTGGCCCGCCTGGCGGGCAATAAAAAGTGGAGTCGTGTGGTCGGATATGC
The DNA here is from genome assembly GCA_045539215.1 of Eubacterium sp. GTDB lineage: Bacteria > Bacillota > Clostridia > Lachnospirales > Lachnospiraceae > SY8519. The sequence continues at coordinate 35,342 of JAZQEX010000094.1, forward strand.
GCTGCATGTCAATCCTGAGCCGGGGAAGATTCCGTGTCACCGGGTGGTGAACAGACTTGGTGAGCCGTCAAGTGCCTTTGCGTTTGGCGGGGTGAACCGGCAGATTGAGCTGCTGGAAGCAGAAGGGGTCGCATTCACAGATGGTCATGTGGACCTGAATACTTATCAGTGGGAGATGTGAAAAGCAAGCTACGCGGGCGAGGAGCCCATTTGCCGGAGTTATACACCCGCGGAGGTCAGCCACGGCGTGCTGGCGGGCAGGTATTAATTTGTAAAGGAGGTTTTGCAATGGGTGAAATGTTGGATCTGGTAAGAAAAAGAAGGAGCGTGCGGACTTATGACGGCAGACCATTAAGTGAAGAAGACATCGCGACGATCCGCTCGTTTGCAAAAACGGCTGACAATCCATTCGGACTCCCGGTGGAGTTTCGTTTTCTGCAGGGAAAAGAGCATGGCCTGTCCTGCCCGGTCGTTGTTGGGACGGATCTGTACCTTGGCGCGAAGATGAAGCGCGTACCGGAGTTTGAGGAAGCATATGGTTACTCATTTGAAAAACTGATCATGTTTCTGGAAGCGATGAACATCGGAACGGTATGGGTCGGCGGAACGATGAACCGGGAAGCGTTTGAAAAAGCGATCGAACTAGAAGACGATGAAGTGATGCCATGCATGACACCGCTCGGATACACTGCGAAGCAGATGGCAATGCGTGAAAAGATGATGCGAAAAGGCGTGAAGGCGGATAAGAGAAAGGACTTCTCAGAACTCTTTTTCTGTCGTAATTTCAATACGCCGCTGACAGCGGAAAATGCAGCGGAGCTTGGCTGGAGCCTGGGCGATGCACTGGAGATGGTGCAATGGGCACCGTCAGCCGTGAACAAGCAGCCCTGGCGTCTGGTGTTTGAAGAAGGAAAAGTCCATTTCTTTGAAAAACAGGACAAGGGGTATGTCAATCATGCAACCGGTGATCTGCAGCGGATCGATGTCGGAATCGCGATGTACCATTTTGAAATGGGCATGGAAGAGACAGGTGTTTCGCTTGCCTGGAAAAAGGAAAAACCGGAGATTGCGCTGCCGGAGCATGTGCTCTATGTAGCGACCGCGAGGAAAGATTTTTGTCATAAGACATTCGAAGAACGGCTTGCCGAACATGATGGTGAAATATCAGTATGCTAATTTGATTGGAGAGAAACGTCAGAAGAGAAATAGTTGTGACAACGACTAGTTTAGGTGATATGATTAAAGTGATAATTTGCAGACGGCCAGTATTTTTACAGATGGCCAGTATTGATACAGATAAAAACAACGAGTAAATATATCATAAAAAGAAAGGAAGAGAGCCTATGAGTTTAATGGACAGACCGGACAACATGGAACGAATCACAACACCAGAACAGGCGCAGGTCTTTATTGATGAGCAGATTGCGCTGGCAAGAAAACAGATTGGAGATAAAAAAGTGCTTCTGGCACTTTCAGGCGGCGTAGACTCTTCTGTTGTAGCAGCACTTTTGATCAAAGCAGTCGGCAAACAGCTGGTGTGTGTACATGTCAACCACGGACTCCTCAGAAAAGGTGAGCCGGAGCAGGTTATTGAAGTGTTCCGGAATCAGATGGATGCAAATCTGATCTATGTGGATGCAGTGGACCGTTTCCTCGATCTTCTGGCAGGCGTGTCAGATCCGGAAGAAAAACGTCATATCATTGGCGAAGAGTTTATCAATGTATTTGCAGATGAAGCAAGAAAGTTGGAAGGCGTGGATTTCCTGGCGCAGGGCACCATCTGGCCGGATATCTTAGAGAGCCGCGACGGCATCAAGGCTCATCACAATGCAGGTGGTCTGCCGGCGGATATCGCGGAGCGGTTCGAACTGGTGGAACCGGTGCGTCCGCTGTTTAAGGATGAGGTTCGTGTCGTCGGCAAGCAGCTGGGACTGCCGGATGATATGGTATACCGTCAGCCGTTCCCGGGACCGGGACTCGGCGTACGCTGCCCAGGTGCGATCACACGCGACCGACTCGAAGCAGTGCGGGAGTCCGATGCGATCCTTCGGGAAGAGTTTGCAAAGAACGGGTTGGAAGGAAAGGTATGGCAGTATTTTACTGTAGTGCCTGATTTCAAATCTACAGGTATCAAGGATGGAAAGCGGACCTTTGACTGGCCGTGCATCATCCGCGCGATCAACACAACGGATGTTGTGGAAGTAACGGTAGAGCATCTGCCTGCTGAGCTGATTGATCATCTTGTTAAACGAATCATTGAGGAAGTGCCGGGCATCAACCGTGTGCTGTATGACTTCACACCGAAGCCGCCGGCAACTGTGGAATATGAATAATCAAACAGCTCGTACAGTGCTGAATTTTGAAATTGTAAATCAAATGGAAAAGCGCCCTGCTAAGTGGGACGCTTTTTCTTTCTTATAAATCAAAAGCAGTATCCATCTGCTCTTTCCTATAGTAAATGAGTAGAAAATCCTATTGTTTTTTAGTACAATAAAACAAATGCATAAGGAGGATTGCAATCGATGAAAAAATCAATCATAGCAGCAATCGTAACAGCTGCGTGTGCGGCAACGCTTCTGGCCGGATGCACCGGCTCCGGCAGTTTGCTGGCAATGGACATGGCAGAGGATGGCGCGTCCTGCGCTATCACATTTGATAATGCTACAGAAGACGATTTTACGTCAGCCGGTACCCTGACGGTCGGAGAAGGGGAAACCATTATCGTTGATCAGGCGATTGAAGAAGGCGGATCGGCAACCGTAGCAGTAATCCCGGCGGACACAGAAAGTATGGATGACATCTCAGCCGATACAGAGGAACTCACGGATGCATTAAGTGTAGAGAATGCAGCGCTTTTGATTCCGCTGGAAGGGGAAGGCCAGTTTTACTATGAGATCATGCCGGGGGATTATTATCTTTCTGTGACTGTTGAGAGTAAGACGACAGGTACGGCTAATATTTCGGTCGGTCCGGCAGAGGCAGCAGCAGAATAATGAAAATACAGAACCTGATTGAAAACACAGAAGGGAAGACCTGCTGCACGCCGCAGCATGGCCTGAGTTTCTATATTGAAACAAAAAAGCATAAGATCCTCTCAGACTTCGGTCCCGGAGAGGATATGCTTTTAAATGCCGAAAATCTCGGAATCGATCTGAGAGAGATCGATATCGCGGTATTAAGCCACGGCCATTATGATCATTCCGGCGGGTTGCTGTCGTTTGCAAAAATGAATCCGACAGCAAAGATTTATCTGCATGTGCTGGCAGACCGCCCGTATTATTCCTTTGACGGAAAAGACAAGGGGTACCGATATATCGGCATCGATCCTGCGATCATGGAACTGCCGCAGATAAAGTTGCTGGAAGAAGATTGCGTGATCGATGAGGAGCTGTCTGTTTTTACCCATCTGACCGATTGCATGGAAAAACAGAACAAAGCAGGAAAAATGAGAAGCATCCCGGCGACGAATCGTTATCTGATGGTCAAAGACGGCGATGGTTATGTCAGAGATGATTTTTCGCATGAGCAGTGTCTGGTGATTCAGGAGGATGGAAAGCACGTTCTGATCTCCGGCTGTGCACACAGCGGGATCCTGAACATTTTAGACCGGTATGAGGAAATCTATCATGGCCTGCCGGATACGGTGATCAGTGGGTTCCATCTGATGAAAAAGAAGGATTATACCGAAGAGGAGTGCGACGAGATCCGGGCGATCGCACGGGAACTCACAGCATACCCGACACGGTTTTACACCTGTCACTGTACTGGACTGCCGGCCTATGACATGCTCAAGGAGATCATGGGAGAGCAGCTTTCGTATGTGCACTGCGGAGACGAAGTGATCGTGTAAAACATATATAAACCAAAAGGAGAGAAATTATGAGCCGTGATCAGATCAGATGCCCGCATTGCGGGGAGGTGTTCACAATTGATGAGACCAATTATGATTCCATCGTAAAGCAGATCCGGGATCATGAGTTCCAGGCAGAGATCCGTGAAAGAGAGCAGATCATAAAGGAGCAGCAGGATGCAAGTATCCGGCTGCTGAAAATGGAGCAGGAAGCAAACCTCGAAAAAGAGCTTGCAAAATACAAAGAGCGGATCGGGGATCTGGAGCGGGATCTTAAGGTGCAGAAGGAGACGGCGACACAGCAGCAGGCGGCCAGAGATATGGAAAAGCAGCTGGCGGTACAGAAGGCAATAGCAGATCTGAAAGAACAGCAGGAGGAGGAGCTTGACGGATTCCGGTCACAGATGGAACAAAAGGAAAAAGAGCTGAGTGATTTCAGAGTCCGGATGGAGCAACTCAAAAATGAGAATCGTGCTTCAGAAGAAAAACTGCGTGCAGATTTTCAGGAAGTACTCATTACGAAAGATAAAGAAATCGAAAAGCAGCAGGAGCTGGTACAGCAGTATAAGGATTTCAAGGCGAGACAGTCAACTAAGATGGTTGGGGAATCTCTTGAACAGCACTGTGCATATGAGTTTAATAAATATCGCATGGGTATGTTTCCGCATGCATATTTTGAAAAAGATAATGATGCGCGGACCGGTTCAAAGGGTGATTTCATCTTCCGGGATTATGATGAGGATGGTGAGACAGAGATCATCTCCATCATGTTTGAGATGAAGAATGAAAACGAGACCACCGCGACGAAGCATAAGAATGAGGATTTCTTAAAGGAGCTTGATAAAGACAGAAACGAGAAAGGCTGTGAATATGCCATTCTGGTTTCGCTGCTTGAGGCAGACAATGATCTTTACAACGAGGGGATCGTGGATGTTTCCTACCGGTATCCGAAGATGTACGTAGTACGTCCGCAGTTTTTCATCCCGATCATTACGATCCTGCGGAACGCAGCACTGAATGCGGTTTCCTATAAGAAGGAGCTGGCGATCGAGCGGAATCACAATCTCGACATTACGCACTTTGAAGAAAACATGGAAGACTTTAAGCAGCGGTTCGGAAAGAATTATGAGCTGGCTGCAAGAAAGTTTAAGGAAGCGATCGAGGACATTGATAAAACGATCAAAAACCTCGAAAAAACAAAAGCCGCATTGCTTTCTTCCGAAAACAACTTACGGCTTGCAAACAATAAGGCGCAGGATCTTTCCATCAAAAAACTGACGAAGAACGCGCCTTCTTTAAGAAAACAATTTGAAGAATTAAAAGAGGAAACAATTAAATGATGTAGTAACTGTTCAGGTCCCCGCCACCCTTCATTCGCAAAATTTTAATTATGATGGAAATATCGTATGAAATCAAAATTTTGCTTATGTGGGGGCGGTCCCTGTTAGGATCATCTGCATAAAACCGCAGATTATTGTAAGTAAACTTTCAAATCTGCAATTTTATGCAGATGAACCTGAACAGTTACACGAATTGATTCAGATACTGCTCGATGAGGGATAATGCAGCGGTAAGATCCTTGCCGCGGAAAATGTGTCCTGCACCGGGCAGTGTTTTTAATTCTGCGTTCGGGAAATGCTTGACGGCTTCCTTTGCATAGGATAAGTCTACAAAATCATCACAGTCGCCATGAATGATCAAAACCGGTTCTGTGCAGCGTTCCATGGCATGTGTCAGATCGTAATCCCAGATATCGCTCGCATAGCAGCGGCCGGCCTCAAACCAGCCGTAATAACTGAAGCGCTCGGGCACTTCGTCCAGTGAAGCGAATTTTTTATGAATGGCATCGAACACAGCAAGATCCGGATAGAGCATGATCAATCCGCAAACAGATGCGGAAGGCTGTGCTGAGACGATCGTTGAGACAACAGCACCGAGACTAGCGCCCATCAGTATGATCCGGTCCGGGTCAACAAAATCCCAGGAGGCAGCAGCACGCAGAATGGCAGCCAGATCAGAAACCTCCGTCATGACAGACATCTGCGACATATTGCCATCGCTTGCACCAAAATAACTGCCACCACAGAAATCAAACAGGTAAACAGCGAATCCATGTGATGCCAGATACTTTGCATAGTCAATGCCGGAAGTGTAGGTATTTCCTAATTCATGTGAAAAAATGATAAGCGGGAGTGGTTTGTCGCTGTAAGGAATATAGGCTACACCGTAAATATTCTTTTCGTAATTATGGCAGCAAAGCTCGCGAATCTCATAACGGGCAAAACTGCTTTTGATCTTTCTAAGTCCTTTTCGAAAGTCGAATGCCATACGCTTGCGTTTTTCCTCCGAAAAAATCATTATCAGCTTTGTGACCATAGTATACCATTTGTGTCAAAAAAGTAAACCAATTGTTACAAAATACAGACACGGCGCGTTTGCCACAACTGAAAGATTTATCAGTACAACTATTTGTTGGAAAGTTTCTTAAATGTTAGAAGAGACTAATTTGCTAGTTATCTGGTATAATGTCGTATATGGCAATGCGTCAAATTGATAAAGTATAATAATAAAAAGAGGGGGGACATTTATGAGCAGACTTCAGGTGATTGAAAAAAGCGATGCCGAGAAGCTCATCGACGAACTGAATCGCGATCTTGAGCATCGGGTAGCTGCCGGTCAGTATGGGGCTTGTCCGGTAGATTTTATCGCTTCTTTCGTAAAATTCTGTCACTCACAATCCTGTGGAAAATGTGTTCCGTGCCGTGTCGGACTTCTGCGGTTATCGGAGCTGATCAATTCTGTACTGGATGGTGAGGCAGACGAGCAGACGTTGGAAGACATCGAGAATACAGCTCGGTCCATCTATTATTCTGCAGATTGTGCCATCGGCTTTGAAGCAGCGAAAATGGCATTAAAGGGAATCCGTGGATTCCGTGATGATTTTGAAGAGCACATTCATAACCATCGTTGCTCGAATACCGACCATGGTGTTCCGTGCGTATCACAGTGTCCGGCACATGTTGATATCCCGGGTTATATCGCGCTGATTCACGAAGGACGTTATGCGGATGCGGTTAATCTGATCCGTAAGACCAATCCGCTTCCGGCAACCTGCGGTCTGATCTGTGAGCACCCGTGTGAGGCACAGTGCCGCCGCAGCTTCGTAGATGACGCGATCAACATCCGCGGTCTGAAGCGTTTCGCAGTAGAGCATGAAGGCGAGATCAAGTTACCGGAACCGATGCCGGATACCGGCAAGAGCGTCGGCGTCATCGGTGGCGGACCGGCTGGTCTGACAACCGCTTACTTCCTGCGCCTGATGGGCCACAGTGTAACGATCTACGAGCAGAGAAAGATGCTCGGCGGTATGCTTCGTTATGGTATCCCTGCATATCGTTATCCGAGAGAGATCTTAAATCGTGAGATTCAGGCGATCCTGGATCTTGGTATCGAAGTAAAACGTGAGATCTCCGTTGGTAAGGATATTACATTTGAAGAAGTTCGTTCAGCACATGACGCAGTTTATCTTCCGATCGGTGCACACGCAGGCAAGAAGCTTGGCATCGAAGGTGATGACGCGAAGGGTGTTGTTTCCGCAGTAACCCTGCTTCGTGATATCGGTGATGAGGTTGCACCGGACTTTACAGGAATGGACATCGTTGTTGTCGGTGGTGGTAATGTAGCGATGGACGTTGCACGTTCCGCAGTCCGTCTTGGCGCAAAGACCGTTAAGATCGTATATCGCCGCAGACGCAAAGATATGCCGGCACAGACCATCGAGATTGAGGGCGCTGTAGCAGACGGCTGCCAGCTGCTTGAACTGAAAGCACCGGCACGCATCGAGACAGATGCAGACGGCAATGCTGTTGCACTTTGGGTACAGCCGCAGATGGTCAGCGCGATCAAGGGTGGCCGCCCGAGCGTAAAAGCAGCAGATGCCGAAGAAGAGAGAATCGCTTGTGATCAGGTCCTTGTGGCAATCGGTCAGGATATTGATGCGATGGGATTTGATGAGATCGGTCTCCCGCTGACCAAGAAGGGAACGTTCGTTGTTGATAATACAACCCACATTTCCTACATGCCTGGCGTATTCACCGGTGGTGATGCCGTAACAGGACCGGCTACCGTAATCCGTGCGATCGCAGGTGGTAAGGTAGCAGCTGCAAATATTGACGAGTATCTCGGATTCAATCATGTTCTGCCGAATGATATTGAAATCCCACCGATCCGCCTGGTTGACAGAGCACCGTGGGGACGTGTGGATATGCTTGAGCGTCCGGCACCGGAGAGCATCAAAGACTTTAATATCGTAGAATATTGCATGTCTGCAGAAGAGGCGCATCAGGAGTCTGGTCGCTGTCTGCATTGTGATCACTTCGGAATGGGCAAGATGAAAGGAGGCAGAGTACGCACATGGTAAATCTTACGATTGACGGAAAACAGGTTTCCGTACCGGAAAATACAACGATTTTGAATGCGGCTGCAAGTGCCGGCATCAAGATCCCGACACTCTGCTACTGGAAAGACTTAAACGAAGTTGGCGCATGCCGTGTCTGTGTAGTAGAAGTAGAAGGAAGAGATAAGCTGTTCGCTTCCTGCAACAATGTTGTAGAAGAAGGAATGGTTATCCGCACGAACACCAAAAAGGTTCGTGATACAAGAAAGGCAAATGTTGAGCTGATCCTTTCAGAGCATAATTCTAACTGTGCAACCTGTACCCGCAGTGGCAACTGTGCACTGCAGGAGCTGGCAACAGACCTGAATATCCAGGATCTGCCGTATGAGAAGCATCTGCCAAAGAACACAGGTAACCCGAACTTCCCGCTGATCCGCGATAATCAGAAGTGCATCAAGTGCATGCGCTGTATCCAGGTCTGCGAGAAGATCCAGCACAGCAACATCTGGGATGTAGTTAACTCCGGCGCACGTGTTACCGTTGATGTCAGAGATTACTACAATCTGGAAGATTCTCAGTGTGCGCTTTGCGGCCAGTGTATTACACATTGCCCGGTTAACGCACTGAAAGAGCGCGATGACACGCAGAAGATCCTGGATGCGATCGATGATCCGGAGATCGTTACACTTGTACAGATTGCACCGGCAGTTCGCTCCTCATGGGGTGAAGCATTTGGATTATCACCGGAGTTCGCGACTGTAGAGCGTCTGGCTGCATGCATGCGCCGTGTTGGTTTTGACTATGTATTTGATACCAACTTCTCCGCTGACTTAACGATCCTTGAGGAAGCGAACGAGTTCCTTGAGAAAGTAAAAAATGCCGAGAACGAGAAGTTCCCGATGTTTACATCCTGCTGTCCGGGATGGGTGCGCTTTGCAAAAGCGCATCATCCGGATTTCGTAGATCAGATCTCGACTTCGAAATCACCGCAGCAGATGTTTGGCGCGATCGCAAAATCCTACTATGCAAAGATTCTGGATATCGATCCGAAGAAGATCTTCTGTGTATCGATCATGCCGTGTCTTGCTAAGAAGGCTGAGTGCGCATATCCGAACATGAACGATGCCTGCGGCGATCCGGATGTGGATGCATCCCTGACGATCCGCGAGGTAGACCGTCTGATCAAGATGATGCAGGTTATGCCGGCAGCTGTTCCGGAAGAGCAGATGGATGTTCCGCTTGGAACCGGTACCGGTGCAGCAGTCATCTTCGGTGCAACCGGCGGTGTTATGGAAGCAGCACTTCGTTCTGCATACTTCTTTGTAACAGGCGAAGAGCCGGATCCGGACAGCACATTTGTTGACGTTCGTGGTATGGACGGCTGGAAGGAAGCGACCTATAAGCTTCCGGGTATTGATCTGAAGGTAGCGGTTGTACATGGACTTGGAAATGCGGACAAACTGCTGAACGCACTGCGCAATGGCGAAGTTTCCTATCACTTTGTAGAAGTGATGGCTTGCCCGGGCGGCTGTGTCGGCGGTGGCGGACATCCGATCCACAACCAGTATGACATGTATGTAGACCGTGCACCGGTTCTGTATACACTGGATAAGAACCTGCCGCTTCGGTTCTCGCATGAGAATCCGTCTGTAGTAGCTTGCTATCAGAACTTCCTGGGCGAGCCGCTTTCAGAGCTGGCAGAGCATCTGCTTCATACAGACCTGCATGCATGGAAGATGCCGGGTGAGAAATAAGAACAATGTAGTTATCATAAAACCGGGTTGTCGTTGTGACAACCCGGTTTTTTGCATGCAAATATGATGTTTTTATTAATATGACTGCCGGCAGATGATTACGTCAGTAAGGTCTGAATGTCTTCTAACATCAGCCGGATGATCTTTGCCGTGATTCCCCAGATCAGCGGATCGGTCTCTGTATAGAACATGACGGTGTAGTGTTTTTTCTTCCAGGGGTAATCACGCCCGCCGGGGATTTTTTCAAACGGGAAATCTTCGCCCGGGATCGTTACCTGCAGGGTGTCATAGATTTCCGGTTCCGTCTCCAGGAAATAGGAGAGCGGAACGGTAAAGGTATGATCTACTTCTTCCTCTGACCAGGTATCTTTATAATCAGAAAGGATACCGAGCACCGGCCAGATCGATGGGCCGCCGGGGCCGGGAAGTGCATCGAGCGGTGCAAGCACTTCAATCTGGCTTTCCTCTACCAAAAGTTCCTCCATAGTTTCACGGATCGCTGCTTTTGTCGGGGTCTCGCCAGGTTCAATCCTGCCTCCCGGGAAACATACTTCACCCGGCTGTGCATCCAGATCAAGCGCACGTAATTCGAACAAAAGATGCCAGCTGTCATCTTTGCGGATCAGGGGGATCAGGACCGAAGAACCGCGCCGGTTATTCCATGCGCGCACCTTTGCCGTGCGGTTGCCCCAGGTAGAGCGGATCTGATCGATTGTTTCGGTAATCTGTATATCGTTCATGGAACGCCTCCAATGTCATCTGATGTATATGTAGTCGATGATATACCGAAACTGCGGGTTTCGCAAGAGGGGTACAGATTTGACACGCAGAATCGCCGCGGATATACTGAATTTGATTTTGAAATATATCGATACCAGCCGGGAGAATGATACATGCAGCAGGCAGGAGAACGTGGACAATTTCATATTACGACACGGATGATCAAATGGATCGCGCTGGTTTCCATGTTCTGTGATCACTTTGCCAAGATCTATCTGTCAGCAGTGCTGAATGGTACGGTATCCGGGAGCGGGGTATGGGTCGCGCAGCACACTGACATGCTGCTAAGCTTATATCAGGGACTGCAGTATTTTGGCCGGCTTGCATTTCCGCTATTTGTCTTTCTTTTGGTGGAGGGCTTTTATCTGACCAGAAACCGTTGGAAATACCTGCGCCGTATCTTTCTTTTTGGACTGGTCTCAGAGATCCCGTTTGATCTGGGATTCCGATATGGGAATCTTACACCATCGGTGGGAAAGCTGGTTGAGTTCAGCTACCAAAATGTCATGTTCACACTCGCGATCGGGCTTTTTGCCATGATCGTGATCGACTTATTTTTACAAAAAACGGCATACGGATCTGCGGGTATGGTGATCGCAGTGCTGATCGCATTTGCATTTATCTGGCTGGGCAATACGCTGGAAGTTGATTATCACGGGTACGGCGTTGCGGCGATCCTGATCGCATATGCGGTAAAAACCTATGCCGCAAAAATGCGCGGCGCAGATCATACCGGCCAGAGACAAAAGAATGCGGAAACCGGCTGGCGTATGCTTGAGATGGGCCTTCTGATCATCCCGTTGATCCTGCAGAGCACCAATGAAGTGTGGGCGCTTCTGGATGTGATTCTGATCGCATTCTACTATGGGAAAAAAGGGAAACCGATGCACAAATGGTTCTTCTATATTTTCTATCCGGCGCATCTTTTGTTCCTCGTCGTTTTAAGAATGCTGTAAAGAGGACGGCTGTTTTTCTCGTTTCAATTTTAGAACATTTACCAATAAGCTGTAGCGTAAATACGTTGCAGCTTATTTTAGTTTGTTTGGTAAAATAAAAAATAGGCTTAACTAAATAAAGTGGTTGACAGCTATTGGATATTAGACTAAACTAACCTTGAATCATTTTGAAACCGTGCAGATTTTTAATTACCGGTGAAAGAAGGGAGGAAAACATATGAGACCGATCACAATGGCTGCTCCCGGTGAGGTTGCTCTGATTCAGAGAATTACCGGAAAGGATGAAACAAAGCATCATCTCAATGAGCTTGGGCTGATTGAAGGGGATTCTGTTACGGTCATTCAAAACAATAACGGCAATCTGATCCTTCAGGTAAAGGGAGGAAGAATTGCGTTAGACAAAAAAATGGCTATGCGGATTCAGTACTAGCCAGAAAGGAAAGCTATGAAAACATTAAAAGATGTGCCTGTAGGGGGAACCTGTAAAGTGGTTAAGCTTCATGGAGAAGGCCCGGTAAAGCGTCGCATCATGGACATGGGGATCACGAAGGGGGTTGAGATCTTTGTCCGTAAAGTGGCACCGCTCGGGGATCCGATGGAGTTAAATCTTCGTGGATATGAGCTTTCAGTCCGTAAAGGGGATGCGGAACTGATCGAAGTAGAATAATCCGCGAGTAGCAAGAAAGGAATACGTGAGATGAGTTTGAAAATTGCTTTGGCCGGCAATCCGAACTGTGGTAAAACAACTCTGTTCAACAATCTGACCGGCTCAAACCAGTACGTCGGTAACTGGCCCGGCGTAACGGTAGAAAAAAAGGAAGGTAAGCTGAGAGGACATAAAGATGTCATTATCCAGGATCTTCCGGGTATCTATTCTCTTTCTCCTTATACACTGGAGGAAGTGGTATCCCGCCAGTATCTGGTCAATGAAAAGCCGAATGCGATCCTCAATATCGTAGACGGCAGCAACATTGAGAGAAACCTTTATCTGACGACACAGCTCTTAGAGCTTGGCATCCCGACTGTCGTTGCGGTCAACATGATGGATATCGTTCGCAAGAATGGCGATAAGATCGACATCAAGAAGCTTGAAAAAGAGCTTGGCTGCAAGGTGCTCGAGATGAGCGCATTGAAGTCAGAGGGTGTGAATGAGGTAGCAAATGCCGTGATCGAAGCGGCAAAATCCTCTATGATCGAGGAAATGCCGCATGTTTTTGAAGGTAGTGTAGAGCATGCGATCGCACACATCGAAGAATCTATTGAGTCTTTGGTGGAAGAGCGTCATTACCTCCGCTGGTATGCGATCAAGGTCTTTGAACGTGATGAAAAGATCATGGAAGAGTTAAAGCTCTCAGCAGATGTGGCTGCAGAAATCGAGCAGCATATCGCAGACTGTGAAGCAGAGCTGGATGACGATTCCGAGTCCATCATCACAAACGAGCGTTATAACTACACCTCAAAGATCTGCAACAGTGCAGTTAAGAAAAAACATGCATCACATACATTAAAGACATCCGATAAGATCGACCGGATCGTAACCAACCGTATCCTGGGTCTTCCGATCTTTGTCGGCGTTATGTTCCTGGTTTATGCGATCGCAATGGGCGGCTGGTCAGTATCGATCGGTACCATGGCGACAGATTTTACCAATGATGTCATCTTCGGAGAATGGGTTCCGAACGCGATCGACGCACTGCTCGGCGGACTGAACGTAGCAGCTGACGGCCCGGTTTACGGCCTGATCCAGGATGGTATCGTAGCAGGTGTTGGTGCAGTACTTGGTTTCGTACCGCAGATGTTAGTACTGTTCTTCCTGCTTGCAATCCTTGAGGATATCGGTTATATGTCACGTGTGGCATTCGTTATGGACCGTATCTTCCGTCAGTTCGGACTTTCCGGAAAGTCCTTCATCCCGTGCCTGGTTGCAACAGGCTGCGGCGTGCCGGGTGTTATGGCATCCCGTACGATTGAAAACGAGCGTGACCGCAGAATGACCGTTATGACAACGACATTTATGCCTTGCGGCGCAAAAATGCCGATCATCGGTCTGATCGGAGGCGCGATCTTCGGCGGTTCTCCGCTTGTAGCAGTATCTGCATACTTCATCGGAATCGGTTCCATCGTCGTTTCCGGTATCATGTTAAAGAAGCTTAAGGCATTTGCCGGCGAGCCGGCACCGTTCGTTATGGAGCTGCCGATCTATCATGTTCCGGCACTTTCAAACGTACTTCGCGCAACATGGGAGCGCGGATGGTCCTTCATCAAACGTGCAGGATCCGTTATCGTAGTTGCTTCTATCATCATCTGGGCACTGCAGGCATTCGGTTCCATCAATGGCAATGTCGGCATGGTTGACAGAATGTGGGAAAACGAAGCAATCGTTTCCGAACAGACTGTCTCCGACCTGGCAGTCAAGATGGATATCCCGGAAGAAGATGTTACAGCAACTGACGCATCCTTCCTGGCACAGGTCGGCAATGGCATTTCCGTAATCTTCAAGCCGCTTGGCTTTGGCAGCTGGAAGCCGACCGTAGCAACGATCACCGGTCTGGTTGCAAAGGAAGAAGTCGTCGGAACGTTTGGTGTCCTGTATAACTATGATGATTCACAGGGCGAATTGGAAGAAGAAGGAAATCAGATCTGGGCTCGCGTAGCAGCAGATTACACAGCAGCATCCGCATTCGCATTCATGGTATTCAACCTGCTTTGTGCTCCGTGCTTTGCAGCGATCGGCGCGATCAAGCGAGAGATGAACAATGCGAAGTGGACCTGGGCAGCAATCGGATACATGACATTATGGGCGTATGTACTTGCGCTGATCGCATACCAGCTTGGCGGCCTGTTCTCAGGAGAGTTGACATTCGGTGTCGGCTCGGTAGTCGCGATCATACTGATCATATTGATCCTGTACATGCTGTTTAGAAAGGGTTACAAGCCGGAAGAAGGCAAGAGAAGCCTGACTGCGGTTGATGCAGCCGGTATCTAAACAGCGATAAAGAGGAGGACAGCTGTATTATGCCAGTCATCTTGGGAAATCTCATAGCAATCCTTATCGTAGCCGGAATCGTATGGCTTTCGATCAGAGAGATCAGAAAAAGCCATAAGAGCGGAGGCTGTGGCGGCAATTGTGCCGGATGCAGCGGTTCCTGTTCGACGTGTGGAGAAAACCACGCAAAAGACAGCAGAACACCGGCAATCAGAAAGTGAGGCATATGATGATCAAAACGACAATTCAGATTGACGGCATGATGTGTGGAATGTGTGAGACACATATCCAGGATGCCATCAGAAAGCACTTTAAAGTAAAAAAAGTCAAAGCATCCCGCAGCAAGGGTGAGGCAGAGATCTTATCAGAGGATTACATTGATGAGAGAGAGCTTCGCCGTGTCATAACGGATACCGGATATGATGCGGGCGGCGTCCAATCAGCTCCCTTTGAAAAAAAGAAACTGTTTGGTTCAAAATAGTAAAGAAACGGAGCCTTTTTGAAGGCTCCGTTTTCTTATGAAGGTAATGTGCTTAAAACTTTGGTTACACCCGGCTTACAAAGATTTGTCATACCCAAAATATGTTAATAATGCACAAAAAACATTACGCTTGACCAACGCAAGAGGCGGGTTTTAATATGATATTAGACAATTAGAGAAGACTAGGGAATCCTAGATATGGCTAGAAAGGAGTTGTTTTACATGTTTAGAGGAGCAAGATGGTTATTATTTGGCGCAGGATTTTTGGCAGGTACAGCAGGAATCAAGCTGCTGTCCAGCAAAGACGCAAAGAAGGCATATACACAGTGTACAGCTGCAGTTTTGCGTGCAAAGGATCAGATCCAGGCAGGCGCTGCCACATTAAAAGAGAACTGTGATGATATCCTGGCGGATGCAAAGGAGATCAACGAAGCGCGTTATGCAGCAGAAGATGAGATCATCGAGGACGCAGCAGAGGCAGTAACAGAGGGATAAACACTGCGGAGGTGAAACGATGAAATGCAAAATCTTACATGAATCCCGCGGAAGGATCCGCATTCATGTGATGCAGAATCGTGTCACGATGGCGCAGGCTGATCTGCTGGAATATTTTTTAAATCTTCAGGAGGGCATCAGAGAGGCGAAGGTATATGACCGGACCGGAGATGCCGTGATCCTGTATGATATGCCGCGGGACGAGATGCTTGCTTGTCTGGCGGGGGTTTCGTTTGAAAAATGTGAGCTGGAACAGCCGGATCCATCGGCGCGAGAGCTGGCACATGAATATCAGGACAAGCTGTTTTTTACCGTCACCTGGCGTTATATCAAACGGTTTTTCGTTCCGGCACCGATCCGGATCGTCCTGACCTGTATCAAGTCGATCAAATATATCAGACTTGCGATCGAATCGCTTAAGAAGCGCAAGCTGCAGGTTGAAGTGCTGGATGCGGTGGCAATCGTCGTATCCCTGCTTCGCAGAGACTTTGCGTCGGCAGGCTCGATCATGTTTATGCTGAAACTGGCATCGCTTCTGGAAGAGTGGACGTATAAGAAATCCTTAAATGACCTGGCACAGACCATGCGGCTTGAAGTCGATAATGTCTGGATGCGTGTTGATGGACAGGAGGTCCTCACACCGGTCAGCCAGGTACAGATCGGCGATGAGATCATCGTTCGCACCGGAAATCTGATTCCGCTTGACGGAAAAGTGATCGAAGGCGAGGCTACGGTGAACCAGGCGACGATCACGGGAGAGTCCCTGCCGGTTGAAAAGAAACACGGAAGCTATGTCTATGCCGGAACGACGGTAGAAGAGGGCGAATGTGTCTTTGTCGTCGATAAAGAGCAGGGAAGCGGCAAGTACGACCGGATCGTGAAAATGATCGAGGAGTCGGAACGGCTGAATTCTGAGACAGAAGAGCGTGCCATGAATTTGGCAGACAGACTGGTGCCGTTTAGCCTGGGCGGTACGGCACTTACATGGCTGATCACAAGGAATGCGACAAAAGCGCTGTCGATCCTGATGGTCGATTTCTCGTGTGCGATCAAGATGGCGATGCCGATCGCAGTGCTTTCTGCGATGCGTGAGAGCAGCCGTTACCGGATCACGGTAAAGGGAGGAAAATTCCTGGAAGCCGTATCACAGGCGGACACGATCGTTTTTGATAAGACAGGTACGCTGACACATGCACAGCCGACTGTCAGAGAAGTGGTACCGTTTAATGGAAATGATGCAGATGAGATGCTGCGGTTGGCAGCATGTCTGGAAGAGCATTATCCACACTCGCTGGCAAATGCCGTTGTGGCGGCAGCCAGGGATAAGGGATTGCTGCATGAAGAGCATCATACGAAGATCGAATATGTCGTAGCACACGGCATTTCCAGTATCGATGAAGGCAGAAAAGTGATCATCGGAAGTGCACATTTTGTCTTTGAAGATGAAAAAGCAGTTATTCCGGAAGGCGGACAGGAGATATTAGACGCCCTGCCTGCAGAATGTTCACAAATCTACCTGGCAATCGATGGTGTGCTTTCCGCGGTCATCTGCATTGAAGATCCGCTTCGCGAGGAAGCAAGGGATGTGATCGCAAAGCTTCATGAGATGGGCATACAAAAAGTCGTGATGATGACAGGTGATAACCGCGTGACGGCAAAGACTGTCGCAGAGCAGATCGGTGTGGATGAATTCCATGCAGAAGTACTGCCTGAAGAAAAAGCAGCTTTTGTAGCCGCAGAGCGGAAGGCCGGACGCAAGGTGATCATGATCGGAGACGGTGTCAATGATTCGCCGGCGTTATCAGAAGCAGATGTCGGGATCGCGATCAGCGACGGCGCGGCACTTGCGCGTGAGATCGCGGATATTACGATCGCTGCAGATGATCTGTATTGCCTGGTGACGATGAAAGAACTGGCAGACCGGCTGATGCGCCGGATCGACACAAATTATAAGAGTATCATAGGGTTTAACCTTGCGCTTATCATTCTGGGTGTGGCAGGCGTATTGCCGCCGACCACCACGTCAGTTCTGCATAATCTTTCCACGATCGGATTCGGGCTGCACAGCATGACCAATCTGCTGGAAACTTCATAGTATACTTTTTCGACGATACAAATAAGCCACAACAGATTGCAGTCTGTTGTGGCTTATTTAAAGTATGCCTTCCTGTTTGTTTCCTAATGATTTTGGAACTCAAAGCCCTTCTAATGCTCTGCTAAGTTCCAAAATGCATGCTTTTCAGCTCATTTTTCGGTGATTTTGGAACTTAAACCTCTTCTAAGGCCCTGTTAAGTTCCAAAACACATGCTTTCCTGCTCATTTTTCGGTGATTTTGGAACTTTGATGCCCTTTAGGACGCTGTTAAGTTCCAAAACACATGCCTTCCTGCTCGTTCTCCGGTGATTTTGGAACTCAACTCCCTTTCAGGACACTATTAAGTTCCAAAAAGTATGCTATTCAGCACAAAGCTCGCTTGCCATCTGGTCGAGTGCAGCGATGTTTTCTTCGCTCACTGCTGAGCGGATGGTTACGGTCGTGTCGATGAAGGTCAGGCCCTTGAAGTCTTCTAAGATCTTCATCATGGTCTTGGCAGCAGTCGGTGCCCAGGTACCATTCTCGATCAGGCCGATCGTGCGGTTCTTATAGCTGCGCTCTTTTAAGTGATCGAGGAACTCACGCATGAACGGGAAGATGTCAGCGTTGTAAGTAGTGGTGGCAAGAACCATCTTGCTGTAACGGAAGGCGTCTTCTACGTTCTCAGCCCAGTCATCTCTAGCCAGATCACAGACAGCTACTTTCGGGCAGCCTTTTTCTTCCAGCTTCTGAGCCAGGATCTCAACCGCTTTTTTCGTGTTTCCATATACAGAAGTGTAAGCGATCAGGACACCTTCGTCTTCCGGTTCATAGGAGGACCAGGTGTTATAAATGTTCAGATAATATTCCAGATTCTCAGAAAGGACTGGTCCGTGGAGCGGGCAGATGATCTGGATGTCAAGGTCTGCAGCAGCCTTTAAGAGCTTCTGTGCCTGCGGACCGAATTTTCCGACGATACCGAAATAGTAGCGGCGTGCTTCGCATGCCCATCCTTCCGGATCTTCGACATCGTTTGCACCGAATTTTCCGAATGCGTCAGCGGAGAACAGGACCTTATCGGTGCTGTCATAGGTGACCATAACTTCCGGCCAGTGAACCATCGGTGCAAAGACGAAGGTCAGCTCATGCTTGCCAAGAGAAAGGGTCTCGCCGTTTTTGACTTCTTTTCTGTTGGTCTCGCCGTCGAATGAGAAGAACTGATCCATCATCTGGAAAGTCTTTGCATTTCCAACGATCTCAGCCTGCGGATATTTGTCAACAAATGTTTTGATGTTAGCGGAATGATCCGGCTCCATATGCTGTACGATCAGGTAATCCGGCGTTCTGCCGTCTAAAGCTGCTTCCAGATTGGCGAGCCACTCTTCGCCAAAATGGATGTCTACCGTGTCAAATACAGCGATCTTCTCATCCAGGATCACATAGGAGTTATATGCCATGCCAAGCGGTACGTCATACTGTCCTTCAAACAGGTCAACTTCGTGATCGTTTACGCCGATGTATTTGATGTCATTTGTAACTGTCATGTGTTTACCTCACTTTTTCTGTGCTGATTTTCAACAAAGATTCTGTAAAAAATACTACCCGAAAATGAGGTCTATTTCAACTGTGCATTCCAAAAAAGACAGGGCGGTTTGCGATTGCCTTTACATTGTGATGAGGCTATAATAGGCACATGACTTGAAAGGAAGACAGAAGATGAAAAAATGGAAGAAAGTTCTGATCACCATTGTGGTGATCGTTATTGCTTTATTAGTGGCCATGCTGATCTATCTGGGAAAGTATTATCATGCGGATCAAACCGCAACAGAGGCTTTGAACAGTGATGACCGGGTGACAGTGACCAAACAGTCCGAAGGGTATTTTTTTGACGGACCGGGTGAAGATACAGCGATCGTTTTTTATCCTGGTGGAAAGGTGGAAGAGGAAAGCTATGCACCGCTGATGCAGCAGTTGGCGGCACAGGGAATGGATGCGTTCCTTTTGGAAGTACCGTTCCGACTGGCGGTTTTTGATATGGATGCTGCGGGCGATGTGATCGAGGATCACGATTATGATCAGTGGATCCTGGCGGGGCATTCCCTTGGCGGCGTGGCAGCTGCCTCCTATACAGCAGAACATGGCGACGAAGTGGATGGATTGGTCTTAATGGCCTCTTATCCGACAGAAGAGCTTCCGGAACAGACGAAGACGCTTAGCATCTATGGCAGCGAAGACCAGGTCCTGAATATGGAGTCCTATGAAGAGAGCCGAAATCTGTGGTCCGCACAGACGGAAGAAGTAGTGATAGAAGGCGGCAATCATGCGCAGTATGGAAATTACGGTGAACAGAAAGGGGACGGAGAAGCCCTGATCTCATCAGAAGCGCAGCAGGAGCAAACAGCAGAGCAGATCATAGGGATGATTGATGATTAAGTAAAAAGGAGACCGAATGTTTAAACGGTCTCCTTTTTTGGTGCGTATGTATTCTGATAAAAAGAATAGAGCAAGTAAAAACGCTTATCGGGATCTTCGAGAGAGAATTCCCATAGTTCATGCATTTTCTGAAGACGCTTAAACAGCGTATTCCGGTGGATGAAAAGCTCCTGCGATGTGAGCTGATGGTTTCGCTCGTTCTTCAGATAAGAAAACAGCGTTTCATAATATTCGGTATGATGCGCTTCGTCGTAAGCTTTGATCGCATTTGTCAGAGGATGTGTCAGATCGAGCAGGCTGTTCTGTCTGACGATATCCGTGATATAGGGAATGACATTGTTCGTAGAGGCATACAGCTGACCGGCAGAAGCCATATGTTGGTTTAAGGTCTGCAGAGTCTGTCGGTATGCATCAGGAATCTGATGGACACTTCGGAAGGGTAAGCTATAAGCAGCATAGTAGTTATTCGTCTGCAGGAAATGCACAAAATCAGTTTGAAAGTCCGAAGGATCAATCAGATCATAATTACATAATATGACCAGATTCTTCTGGTATGGAATCGCATAGATTCCGGTGGACTGTTCTGAAAGAAGACGACTAAGCAACGCCTCCTGATAAAAATAAGCAGAAATATAGGAGGCAACAAACAATTGCTTGGGGCAGTCATCAGACCAGCCGGCTTTTTTTAAGTGCGTCAATAAATATTGTTCGCTGTCCGGCGCACCATCCAGGATGCGGGCAAGGTAGGAAGTGGTCTTTGCCTGGTCATCACTTTGATGGTTGGCAGCGATCCATGACCGGATATAGGAGATGATCAGCTCGATCTGCTGCAGCATGCCTTTCGAAAAACGAAAACCGTCTGCCACAACGATGAGCGTAGCAAGTCTGTGGTCATTCACCCAGATGTGGTGACACCAGCCGGAGGTCGGAAAGAAGTCAGCCGGCAGATAAAACAGATTCTTCTGCTCAAAGGTATAGAGGTACTTCTCGTTGAACTGCATCATGATTTCCGGTGAGAATCCGGGATTTTCCATCATGGATCGCCAGGTTTCATCGTCCCGGTATGTTGCAAATCCTTTTGAGTATGCAACGCGCATCTGCGATGCGTCTACGACAGACATCGGGCGTGCCACAAGTGCTTCAGACAGATTCAGAAGTTCCGAGAGAGAGCATCCTGAAGTGATCCGGGCGGAACAGGTTTCGTCCCACCTGGCATAGAAGCCAAATGCATCCAGCACATGATTGAGTACATCGTGCAAAACAGTTGTTTGAAATGTGATATGGTCGTTTTTGTTCCGGCATACGATCTTGTCAGAACCGTCATGAAAGAAAAGATCAGAGGTGCCGAGATAGAGGATTTCCGGATCACTGCAGATCCCCTCTTCAGAGATTCTGACTTCTTTGATGCGGATCCCATCATAGTCACAATGGACGATTGGGTCGAATTCTGTCAGGCGGTCTGCGAGCATCCAGAGACTGAGTTTCATGATGATGGCTCCTTTCATGTGTGCAAAATAAATGATATATCTGATTATATAATGAAAAACAGGATAAAAAAAGCAAAATAGTGTGCAGGATGAACATTATTTGGCGTTTTTCCAGAAAACTATGTTGATAGGAATCATCGAAAACAGCGCGTTGCGGAGATAAAATAGAATTATCAATCGACGTTTTAACACAAAGAAAGGATGGGAGTTCTATGATTAAAAACGTGCTGGACATTAAGCTGAATGTAAAACCTGTATTTATTATGTTTGCACACAAATATTATTTTGAAGGTCCCTGTCGTATGACAGGCGGAGAGGCTCTTCAGCCGGGATTTGATTCAATCGTGAACGGTGCGATCTTTAATGGCACGATGGAGGGGATCAATTTCTCCATGCCGGATTGTGTCAATGTAATGGAACCTGTATTTATGGAACCCACCTGTGACTGGGATATCAAAGATTCATATTTTGATGAGATCTTTAAAGACGAGCCGGATGTAGATGTTTATCTGGCAAGCGGCGCGTTTGGTGCTGATCAGATCTATAATGAATTCGCACAGCGCTGCAAAAAGACGATCATGATCATGCCGGATATCTGGGGACCGGCGCGCGCAGGATACTTCTACAACACGGGTGTTGATGTGATCTGTGAGCCGACCTGGCCGGATCTGGCAAGACATATGGTCGTACTTCGCGCAAGAAAAGCGATCCGGGAAGCAAACCTTCTGCTGGTGACCAGATTCAACTATGATCTTCCGATCGCAGGTGCAACAGACAGTTTTGTCAACTTAAAAGATGTTACCGATAAAATGGGCGTACACTTCCGTACGGTCAATGCACATGAGATCGTAGACCAGTTCCATCCGCTGACAGAGGAAGGAAACCATACGACACCGGGAAGAGAGACCCCGAATATCACAGAGGAAGAGATCGCAGAGCTTGAGAAAGTTGCGGATGAAATGTTTGCCGGCGCGCAGGATGTAGAGATCGAAAAAGACATGATGGTCAGATCTCTGATTGCACATAAGGTCATCCAGAAAAACATGGATCTGTATGATTGCAGTGGCTGCGTCATTCCGTGTCCGGATATCTGCTCGACCAGAAGAATGAACAAAGAGAAGTTTACCTTCTGCCTGAACCATTCTCTGAACTTAGAGCAGGGACTTCCGTCCGCATGTGAATATGATGTGGCAGCGGCTGTTACGATGCTTGCAGAGATCGCGATCTCCGGAAAAGCACCTTACATGGGCAACACCCTGCCGATCATGGCAACCGATCCGCGTGGTGTCAACCTGCAGTTGCTCCACATGGTGCGTGAAGAAGAGTATGAACAGGTAAAAGATATGGACAACCTCTATGTCGTATATCATTCTACGCCGCACCGGAAGTTCAAGGGTATCAACGAGCCGGACGGAAGCTATGCGATCCGCCATTTCGCATACGATCAGAAATTCGGTGCAGTAATGCGTCATGACTTCAACGAGGATAAGGGACAGGAGATCACACTGGCACGTTTCTCGGGAGACTTAAAGCGCATGCTGATCGCAAAAGGTAAGATCGTTATGAGCATCGGTTATGACCAGAACAACTGCAACGGCGGCTTCATCTTCCAGGTTGAAGATCAGCAGAAGATGTATCGTGAGCAGTGGAGAAGCGGTCTGCATATGCCGCTTGTCTTCGGAGACTATACACAAGAACTGAAGATGCTTGCAGAAAGCTATGGCATGGAAGCAATCCTGGTATAAGGTATGAGTCGGAAAGACATTAAAAACAGTATTTTAGAAAAACAAAATCTGGCTGAAAAACAGGCAGCTCTGGTGCGAAATGCACCAGAGCTGTCTGAGGATTATGTGGTATCGTGCGTACATAACTATATCTGCCATAAATTCTTTCTGGACCCGGAAGAAGTCAGGGGATGGAGTCTGAATAAAATGGCTATGCACAGCATTGAAAAAGCACTGGAAATGAAGATCCCGATCGCCGGACCAACGGAGAAAGCTACGACCTGTGGAAGCGCAGGAAGTGCTGCGATGAAGATCGCATTATTATTAAATGCGGTGAGAAAGGATTTTGGTGTAGATATCCCGCCATCAAAACTCGGATTTGCAAAGAATTCTGAGGAAGTTGGAAAGCTTGTGTATGCTGGTATCAGCAAAAACAATTAATGAGAACCTATTTGTTTCCTTCTGCCCATAATTTTGTTAGTATTAAACATAGCAAAACGATGCCTGCAGGGAGGAGGTTCGTATGGAAAGAGTATTACCGCTGGAAGGATTAAAAGTAGTAGAGCTGGCGACAGTCGTTGCCACACCGATCTCAGCCAGATTGCTTTCCGATTATGGCGCGGAAGTGATCAAGGTGGAAGCACCGCGGGGGGACCTTCTTCGTATGACCGGTGTATGGCATATGCTCCCTGTAGAGGATGACAACAATCCGCTGTTTGATCTGTGTAATACCGGTAAGAAAATGATCACGGTAGACATGAAGACAGAAGAGGGAATGAAGATTTTCCATCAGCTGCTTGCGGAGGCGGATATCTTTCTTTCCAATGTCAGAGTGCAGTCTTTGCAGCGGATGAAGATCGACTATGATTCCATAAAAGAACAGTATCCAAATCTGATCTATGCCCATTTTTCGGGGTTCGGATTAAAAGGAGAAGATGCGAACAAACCGGGATATGACAGTACGGCATTCTGGATGCGGACCGGAGCAACGATGGATATCACAACGCCGGGATCGTTTCCGATCCGGCCGTCTTTTGCAATGGGAGATATTGCGACGGCATCCGAGTTTGTCGCTGCGATCCTGATGGCTGTGATCGGGCGGCAAAAGACCGGGAAAGGCTGCATGGTGACGACATCCCTTCTGCAGTCCGGGATCTGGTGCAACGCAGTCGCGGTTATGAATGCACAGCCCCAATACGGAAAAGAATATCCGGTGGAGCGTTTTTTGCCGGGAAATCCAATGTCTGATTATTATGAATGCAGCGACGGGGAATACATTGCGGTCAGCCAGAATGACTATGTAAAAGACAGGCAGCTTTTTGTAGAGCTGTTCCATTTTCCGGAGCTTGCGGATGATCCTGATCTGGCAACACTTGGTACGATGGCAGAATCCGGCAAGATCCCTATGGTGGCGAAGAAGATGCAGGAAGAGTTTTTGCTCCACACATCCAAAGAGTGGGATCAGATCCTGACAGAAAACGATGTGCCGCATGAGATGGGCGGACATTTTAAGAAAACCTATCTTGATCCGCAGGCACGTGCGATGGAGTCATTTGATGAGGTGTCCTATCCGGGAGACGCAGTGACAGCGATCCCCAGACCGCCGTTTGAGATATCCGGTTTTGACAGAAAGCCGTTTGAAAAGACCGGCGCGATGGGACGGGATACGGAGGAGGTGCTGACATCGCTTGGTTATACAGCGGATAAAATCGCGGTGATGAAAGAAAAAAATATTGTTAAGTAATACAAAGGCAGATCATAGCAAGGAAAGGAGATAATATGGCACTTGAATTCAAACCGATGAGAAGCATGATCTTTACAGATCTTGCAAAAGAACAGTATCGTCACAAATTATTAAAATGGCACATGCTGCATGTTGAGGATTCCATTGCACAGTTTGAGCCGTATGTTATGAAATATGCGTTCTACTCTGCACTTCCGGTTCCGCCGGACGGAGAGCGTTTCGGCGTGGCAAGATTCCATCTGTGCGAGCATCACTGGCTGCTGAATCCGTTTACACCAGAGTTTACCAACAAGGCGTTTGCGGAAGTTATGCCGCCGGAAGTTTTAAAATGGCAGAATTCCATTCCGGATGATGATGAGGTGGAAGGACAGGCAAATATGGATGCGGATGAGTTCCGTGCGACTTCAGGGAAAAAGGGCGGCCGTCCGTTCGTATTCGGTTTCCATCCGCTTTCCTGGGAAGAGGACCTGAAGGGAAAAGAGCGCACGATCGAAGATGGCGCGAATTACCGCTTTATCTTCATGATCAAATGGCCGGATGGTGTTGCGGAAGAAGAGGGCGAGAAATGGCTTCATGAAGAAGTGTTCCCGAAACTTGCTGCTATGCCGGAAGTAACCAGGATCCTTTCCAGCCACATCCTGCAGGATGTGAATAACTGCCAGTACTCCAGAGTAACAGAAGTCTGGTTTGAAGGACCGGAAGAGTGGCACAGAGCCTGCGTGGAAAAAGCCGGTGAGATTGCAAAACCTGCATTTGCACAGACAGATGTATTCCCGTATCTGGAGCCGAGCTTTAACTTCACGAGCATTTTCATCACAGATATTCCGTACAGTGATAACTATACACAGTACAGAGGTTATATCCCGAAACGATAAAAGAAGTGCATAAAGGAGGTGTACCATGTCTAAGATTCCGTTTTATGCAAAAAGTGAAGACAACCAGGGTTACATCAAGAATCTGGAGGTCGTAGGCTATCATGATCTGAATCATATGATGGCTTTCCAGATGGCGTTACACAAAACAGATGACGGCAAATACTATATGTATCTGGGATCTTTTAAGGGAGCAGGATGGAACATCATCGAAGTGACAGACCCGGCAAATCCGCGTTTTGTCAAGTTCTTTGAGTGCTGTGATCCGGAAGAATATAAGGCACAGTCTACACCAAAGATCCAGATCGCGGACGGACTGATGATTGCTGCACTTGGCGGCGGGATCCCGATCCTTCATGGAACGAAACCGGGAGATACTGCGCTTGGTGGTCTGAATATCTATGACTTAAGAGAGGATCCTGAAAATCCGAAATTGTTATCCCACTGGGAGACCGGTGTAGAAAACGGCATGGGTGTGCATCGTTTTGCATACAACGGCGGAAGATATGTATATATGCCGTCAGAGTGTCCGGGATTTGTTGGTTTTATTGTCCGCATCCTGGATATTGCGGATCCTTCCAATCCGGTAGAGTGCGGAAGATGGTGGATGCCGCAGCAGTTTAAAGACGGTATGGACGAAGGAACTTATCCGGTTGGCCATGACGCGGAAAAAGACTGGGCGATGTGCCATGCTTGTACGCTTCCGTCGGATGACAGAAAAGAGCTGTTCATGGGCTACTTTGGAGCCGGCGGAATCATTCTGGATATCTCAGATCCTACACGCCCGAAGAAAAAAGGCCAGCTGATCACACAGCCGCCTTTCGCCGGTAAATATTGTGGCGCACGTACACATACATTCCTGCCGTTGACAGGAAGGAATTTTGCGGTACTGACAAATGAAGGCGAGCGCTTTGCGTTCTTTAGCAAAGAAACCATGGCGAAGGGAAAACATCCGGGTGCGCAGCCGATGAATAACCTGCACATGATCGATGTATCAGATCCGTCAGACCCGACCCTTGTTGCAGAGTTCCCGTATCCGGAAGTGCCGGAAGGCTTCCCGTATCCGAACTTTAATGACTGTGGTGTCGGATGTCAGGGACCGTTCGGACCGCATAACATCCATGAGCCGATGGGCAAGCCGTGGCTGCAGGATGATCCGAACCTGGTTTATTGCTGTTATTTCCATGCCGGATTGCGGATCTATGATGTGTCAGATCCATATTATATCAAAGAGCTGGCATACTTCATTCCGCCAAATCCGACCCAGAAGTGCTTCGAAGTCCCGATGCCGGGACCGTTCCTCGGAACCACTGAGGATGTCGTTGTGGATGACAGAGGATATATCTATATTGATTGCTTCCATGACGGAATGTATATCTTAAAACGTACGGTATAGAATACTAGTATTATTAGAAGGTTGTCTATGGAATAGTGTTCTTTGCCATAGAAAGTGGCCTGCTTCACGATTGTGTGGAGCAGGCCACTTTTCTTTTTAAGCGTCATACGAAATTTGTATGGCACTCTTAACATTTATAGGGAAACAAAAAGAGAAGGGTTCGCTTATACTTAACCTATCGGAAGCAACAGATCCGGCAGATCTGACCGGATAAAGGGTTTTATGATTTGGAAACACAGCGAGTCAAAAGGAGGATGTGGCAAATGTATGATATCAACAAGATCATCGATGTGAAACTGAACGTACAGCTGGTATATGTGGCATTGATCCATGAATATGTATATGAAGGACCCTGTCGTTTTGGACCGAAGGAGTGCCTGACAAAAGAATTTGACGAAATGAACCAGGCAGAGATTTTTAAAGCATGGTCCGGCGGAGTCGGTGGCGCATTGGGACATGTACCGGGTGTCAATATGCTTGAGCCGATCTATGTTAAGATGTCTGACGAGTTCTTTATTTCCGATGAGGAAGAAGCACGTATTGCTGCAAACAGAGCAGATACCGACCTGTACATTTTCACGGGTATGCGTTCAGAGAAGATCGCAAAAGAATTTGCCATGAAATATCATGTGCCGGTAGCAGGAGAGGGCATGTTTGCTTCTACAGTACTGACCTCTAC
Organism: Eubacterium sp.; assembly: GCA_045539215.1. Lineage (GTDB taxonomy): Bacteria > Bacillota > Clostridia > Lachnospirales > Lachnospiraceae > SY8519. Next base: position 63,449 of record JAZQEX010000094.1, read on the forward strand.
GTTGACAGCAAGAGGCTATGAAGAAGTGTATCCGATCCTGGATGTGCCGGATACCATGAGACTTCTGACAGCACTCCGTGCAAAGAAAGCGCTTCGTAACATGCGGATCCTCGCAGCAGTCAGAAACAATTCCACAGATACCCTTGGCGGTCTGGATACCTATTGTAACGATGCTGCAACAGCAAATCTGGGTGTACGCTATAACTACATCAGCGTACATGAGTTTTTGGATATGCTGCATGAGAATGAAAATGACCAGAACCATACCCTGCCGGGCAGAGAAGTCTACAACCTGACCGATGAGGATATGGAAGAAGTCAACAGAATCGTTGACTACTACATTGAAAATGCAGATGAGAACGATATGGAGCGTCAGTATGTCGTAAATTCTGTAAAAGCCTCTGTTCTGGCAAGAAAGCTGATGGAGCACTTCCAGTGCAATGCGTTTACCGCACCGTGCCCTGACATCTGTGCTTCCCGTCGTATGAACGAAGAGAAATTTACCTTCTGCTTCAACCATACTCTGTTAAATGAAATGGGAATCCCGTCCGCATGTGAATACGATCTGGTTGGTCTCTACTCGATCGCAGCACTGGCTGCATTGACCAACAAAGCACCGTATATGGCAAATACACAGCCGTGCGTATATCATGACGGACGCGTGGAAGGCGAATACACCGGTATCAGCTACATTCCGGAGATGGACACCGACCCGAACATCTATTACACAGGACATGCGACCCCGAACAGACTGATGCACGGTTTCGATTCTGAACCGATGAAGTATGTACTGCGTCCGTTTACCAACAGTGGATTTGGAGCAACTATGCGTATTAACTTTGATGACTACAAAGGGGAAACAATTACACTGCTTCGCTTCAATCCGGAATGCACCAAGATCATGGTTGCAAGGGGAACCGTTGTCGGCGGCTTCGGTTATGATACGACAGGCTGCTCTGAGGGTGTTTATTTCTCAGTAGAAGACAAGCTGGACTATTTCCGGAAACAGGCACGTTTCGGTCTCCATATGCCGACCGTATTCGGTGATCATGTAGAAGATGTGAAACGCCTGGGTGAAGTGCTCGGGCTGGAAGTGGTAGTGGCATAAATCGTTTTGCCAATGGGGGCCCGTTATGCGAAAAGACATAAAGGAAACCATCATGCGTTTAAAGGAGTCGGCGTCGCAATACGCCGACTCTATTCTCAAACAGCGTGGGTTAGATTTTGATACGTTTTCTGAATTGTTTACGTTATATCTTTGCAACAAATTTATGTTGACACCGGAAGAGCTGATGACAGACAATTTTTATGAGATCTGTCAGCTTTCGGCGGAGAAAGCCTCTAATCTTCCCAAAGGACTTCTCGATGCCTCGGAGCTGGCGTCAAAGTGCGGCGGTGCAACGACAGCAATGAATAAAAAGGTTTTGTTTTTGCTGGCAGTTAACCGTGAATACGGGATCGTGATCAATGCAGATGAGAGTGTGCGCATTGAAACCTTTACGGAGTTAAAGAGATTGGTGTATGATAAACTAAATTCGTAAAGATTAACCGGAGAAGAAAAGTATGAATATGCGCGAAATCGAAGAAGACATCATTAAGGATTTAAACGACCTGGGAGATACGATCAGCCAGTATACCTTTCTGATCACTTGTGCAAAAGAATGTCTGCCACTGCCGGATGAATACAGGACAGATGATTACCTGGTAAAAGATTGTCAAGTAAATACCTGGATGTATGCAGGCATAAAAGACGGGAAGACATTTTTCCTTGCTGACAGCGAATCGCTGATCGTAAAAGGCGGACTGGCCCTGCTGCAGGAAATCTATCAGGACAGAACGGCGCAAGAAGTGGAGGCGTATCAGTGTCATCTTCTGGATCATGATGTGTTTGCAAAGCATTTTTCTTCGACACAGCTTAAGGGGTTTCAGGCAATCGTGAAAAAGGCGGGGAGCATATGATCTCGGAAAAAATTGACATCTTTTTGGACGTCGGACAGGAGTTGAATTTTTCAACAGTTGCAAAAAAACGATACACGACACAGCCGACCATCAGCCGTCAGATCGCGGATCTGGAGGCGGAATGGGGCGTGCGTCTTTTTACGCGTTCCAACAAAGGTCTGCGATTGACGCCGGAAGGTGCGATCATGCTGAACTGCTGTAAGAAGATCAGCCAGCAGATGGATGCAGCGTTAAAGCAGGTGGAAGAGATCAAAGTCAGCAAGCGTGACAGGCTGCGTCTGGGGTTCCTCACGGATGTCAATGCCGAAAGCATTTTTATGTCTGCAATCTGTACATTTGCGCAGGCATATCCGCAGCTGGATGTTTCAATTGCATATGGATCCTTCGGGGATCTGCGGCAGGGATTGAAGAACAATCAGCTGGATATCATCTTTACATATGACTTTGAAGTACAGAATATCAAAGAAGATGTGGTTGTCGATTTTGTAATAGAAACGGAGCCGTGTCTGGCGATCGCGCCTGCGCATCCGTTATATGAGAAGGCAGATCTTACGATTGAAGATCTGGCAAAGGAAGTCTATTATTTGCCGGAGGAATCCGATTCGCCGGGCCGGGAAAAGGACTTAAGATATATCCTGCGTGCAAATAAGATCTCAGACAGCAATATCCGCTTCGCACCCAATCAGGAATCGGTTCTTTTACAGGTTCGCCTGGGCAGAGGCGTTGCGTTGATCGATTCCGATGCATCACAGGTCGCACAATACGGATTGCGGACGATTCCGTTTGGAAACGGAGAGAAATACGGGCGTCTTGCGATCGTGGCTGTCTGGAAAAGGGAAAACCTGAATCCGTTTCTGTCGATGTTTATGGAGCAGCTGAACGCATCCGGTGGAGATCTGTCATAAAGGGTTAGATCAGTATGGAGAAGTCTATGCTTCCCGCAGATAATAAGACAGAAGGATCCGCAGACGGACCAGAGGATCATCAAGAATACCTTCTGAGAGTTCTTCGATCCTTTGCAGTCTGTGCACCACTGTGTTTCGTGAAACATTCATTGCATTTGCGGTTTCGGTGATCCTGCGTTCATTTGTCAGGTACATAAAAAGCGTTTGGAGCAGACTGCTGCCATATCGTTTATCATAGGCTTCAAATTTTTTGAGGATGGGGTGTTCTAAGATCGCCCGGTCCTCTTTTTTTACAGTTGAAAAGAAATACGGCATGAAATGGTCGTTAAAGTCATTGATCGTGCCGGGGAATCTGTCGCCGGCCAGCAGTGCGGCGCGGGAACGTAGCAGCATGACGGGCAGCTCGGACAAATCACGGAAAAGCCCGCTTGTGCCGGCACAGTAGGAAAGCTGGCGGATTTGGTCCTTGATCTGCCGGTAGCTCTGCGTCATTTCGTACATAGTATGGTTCAGAAGAAGCAGAATCCCATCCTGATACTCCGCGGATTTTAAAACCGGAAGACGGTTGAAGATCAGCATGGCATGGTTCATGTTCGGAGATAGTCCGGCTTCTGCAGATGGCGCCAGATAGATCAGCAGTTTTTCATCCGTGTCGTTCCATCCCATGATCCGGAGATCGTGCTGCAGCTTCGTAAGATTGCTGTCATCAGGTTCATTCAGGTAATCCAGGAGAGAAAGCTCTTTTGAGCTGATCGACAGGTTGCTGGAAGGGTCATTGATCATGTTCTGGATCTTCCAGCTGAAAAGGAAAAACAGATCCAGTGTGCCCTGGGTGATTTCGTTGTCAAATCCTTCCATTAACAAAATGCCGCTGAAGCGGTTTTCACAGAACAGGTTCACGGCATACCCATTGTCTGTGAAGATTTTTCCGGGAACTTTATAGACATCTTTTCGTTGAAAACACTGGTAGAACTCTTTGTTAAAGGACGCAATCTTCTCAGTAGAGCTGGAATGAAAAGACAGAAGGTCTGTCAGATCCTGATTGCTTTGGATGTTATAGTGCTGCAGATGGGATGAGTTTGCGATCATCCATTGTGCATTGTCAAGAATGAACATGAAAAACGGGATGACGGGATAGGCAAGATCCAGCAATTCGGTCAGCGTACTGCCGCCATGGATGGCCTGTTCAAGACCAGCTTCCCACGTATCGTAATAATCCATGATCTCCATGACCTGATTTAAAAAGGTTTTTGTATCAACATGGTATTCAAATACAGATCCCCGCGCCGTTTGGCAGAGAGTGTGTCCTGTATCCGGAAGCGCGGACAGGAACAGAATGTTGTTGCGAAGAAGATTGCCTTCCGAAAAACGGACTGAGGAGATCCAGTCTCCCGGGACGATATTCGCATTTGCAACCAGTTTCCGGTCTAATCTGTCAAGAATCATTTCGATCGTGTACATAAGTCCTCCCAAGATGTTTTGTAATGCCCAAGATATGACTTAAATTATATCATATAAACTAAATTATTAAAATAAATATGACATCTTGCGTATCTTGAAGCCTGCATTTATTTACTGGATAATTAAATTATCGTAGATGGGGTGTTTCGGCATCCATGCATTGCAACCATGAGACAGACATTAGAAAATGCAGGAGGGAAATCATGATTCAAAAAGGATATGAAATGAAACTGAATGTACAGCCAATCTATATCGGACTGGTACATAAATATTTTTTTGAGGGACCGTGCAGAATGGCACCGCCGGAACAGCTGCAGCCGGAATTTGAAGCGATGGTACAGCCGATGATGGGTAACGGCGCATTAGAAGGTGCAAAAGCACATCTTGCAGAAGAGCCGCTGATCAATCTGATGGATCTGATCTATGTGGAACGTGACGATGAGATGACAACACCGGAAGCGATGTTCGATGAGCTTCTGAAAAACGACGCTGAAACAGATGTTTATCTGGTTCTGGCAGCACAGATGCTCCGCGGCGATATTATCGTAGAGCTTGCGGAACGCAGTAAAAAGCCAATCGTCATGACACCGGAAGGCTGCTGTATGCCTGCAAGAACCATGTCACATCTGCATTCCCATCCGGGGCTGGAAGGCTATGCGCCGTTGTATTGGGATGAGGCGATCCATCTGCTTCACGCGCTTCGTCTTCGAAAAGTCATGCAGCACTCTAACCTTCTTCAGGTTGTACGTATGGGTGAAGTTGCAGGAAGCGACATCACATCAAATGCATTCTACAACCAGAGAGAAGTGACCAGAAAGCTGGGTGTCAGATTCCGCGCAGTGAACCTGCACGAAGTTCTGGATCAGTACAAACCGGGTGACCCGACAGCTAACATTACGATCCCGGGACGCATGGGCCTGAACCCGACAGATGAAGAAATGGAAGAGATCGCAAAGATCACGGATGATCTGGTGAATGGCGCAACACTTTGCAACATGGACAAGGACAAGGTGGAAAAGACCGTCCGCCTCTGGTATGTCGTAAAGAAGTTCCTCGACAAGCATGACTGCAATATGTTTACCGCACCGTGTCCGCAGCTTTGCGCAACCAGAAGAGCAAATGAAGAGCAGGTAACATTCTGCCTGACCCATTCCTTAAACAATGAGATCGGAATCCCGTCTGCCTGTGAAATGGATGCGATCGCAGCCCTTTCCGAGCAGCTTCTGATCAGCGCGTCCGGATGTGCGGCATATATGGGTGAGACCAACCCGTTCCTGTACTTTGAAGACGGCAAACCGGTTCCGCCGCTTTCTCCGCTGACAGAAGAAGGTCTTCCGACCGATGACTGGAAAACAGGTGGTCTTGAAAATGAGCCGAACCTGATGTTTACCTTCCATGCTGTTCCGAACAGAAAGATGAGAGGCATCGACAAGCCGGATGCAAACTACAGCATTCAGCCGTTTGCATTCTCCGGATGGGGCGCAACGATCCGCAATGATTTCCGTGAAGATAAAGGTACCACGATCACCATGTGCAGACTGTCTCCGAACTGTGACAAGTTGTTTGTAGCAAAAGGAACGGTAATGGGCGGCGCGTTTAAGGAAATCCCGAACTGCAAGCCGATGATCATCTTCCAGGTAAAAGACAATCACGACTTTTATAACAAACAGCTGCAGGTAGGCGAGCATATTCCGCTGGTTTACGGAGATCATGTGGAAACACTGAAAAAATATGCAGAGATCGTAGGCCTTGAGATCCTTGAGGCGTAAGGCGTATGACAGCAAGGGAAATTGCAAAACAGATCGCGCATGCATCCAGGTCGGCGGATCTTGTCATGACGGAGTTTCTGGAATTGGCGGATCCCGGACCGGATGAGCTCGAGCAGGCGATCCGTGGGTATGTTGCATTGAAGCTGCAGCTTGAGGGGGATGAGATTTCAGATAACATCACCAAAATGGTGCGGATCAGTGTGTCGAAAGCCAGCGGGATTTCGCTGGAAAAACTGAAAGAAATGGACAGACCGGGAGCATGTGGTTCTGCACCGGCTGTGCTGGCAAAACGCGTATTGCTGTTTTTGGATGTGCAGAAAAAACTGCATGTCTCCATGCCGCCTGAGAAAGCCGGTGACATCCAGACGACGCAGGATCTGACAGATGTCCTTTACCCGTTGTATCAGAACGCATATCAGCCGGCGTAGAGGAATCGTTTGAAAAAATAATATGTTTTTATTGATCCGGCATTGAGGCGAGGAAAAGCTTCAATGTCGGATTTTCATTATCCTTTTTCCAGATCATGCTGACACCGCTTTCAGTATGAATGAGTGGACGAAATTGAATGTTTTTATTTTCTGTATTGTATCCGCTGTAGCAGCGGTCGCAGATGAAAATATCAGTCTCATCCTGCAGATTATAAGGAAGAGAGATTGCGTTGGATGTATATCGTACAAAGTTCGGTGAAAAGCCGGCAGTCTTACAAAGGTCCATAATCATCCCGCAATAGCTTGGCGTAAAGATCGGAGAGACTCCGATAAAGTTCATATCTTTCAGATCAGATATTTCCAGATATTCCTTTTCGCAAAGCGGATTCGTGGAAAGCATGCAGACATTATGCGGAAAGGTCTGCAGCCTGATGGCCGAAAATTCGCTGCCTTCTAACTGTTCCATATCATAAAGCACTGTAAAAGCCACATCCAGATTGCCGTGGATCAGCCGTTTTCTGATTTCCTGCACGGGATAGGCATTGATCAGGAATTTAAATTCCGGATGATCTTTTTTAAATGCGCGAAGATAGGGAAGTGCTACTTTTTCCTGATTGTGTGAATCCAGAACGCCGACAGAAAGGGTATCGGCAAAACCACCCTGTAAGACGCGACATTCGTCGGTAGACCGTTCGATGTCCTGTAGAAGGACGCTCCATCGTTCATAAAGATGTTTCCCGGCTTCTGTTAAAGTCAAACGTTTGTGGGCGCGATGAAAGAGCTGTACATTCAGCGTGCGTTCAAGCGAAGAAATCGCCTTGCTCAGAGTGGACTGTGTTGTATACAGATGCAGCGCTGCGATCGTAAAACTCTGGCAGGAAGCTACTTCCAGAAAATAAGACATTTGCTGTGTGCTGATGGGAGAACGATTGGTGTCAGTCATAGTGAATTCCTTTCGTCATATTTGGCATCAAAACGACGAATGCCGTTTGCTTAGTATCTATTATACCTATTTTCTTTTATAAAATCCCCTGTTAATCCTGAGGTTTACAGGAAGATTCCGACTGATATCATTCCAAAACAGAAAATAACATGATGAAAAAGAAGTATTTTTATATTTTTCTTTTGAAATATGTCCATGTATTCCCGGGAGGAATAATATGTCGCGCCTCCTTCGTTTTTTTTTCATGCAGCAAAACGATATGATTAGGACAACAAAAATAGTTTCACCTGGATACTGTAGTGGGAAATGCATCAAATGGGAGGAAAAGAAATGATCAGAAAACTGGCAGAAATCAAACTGAATGTTCGCCCGATCTTTATCGGTCTGCAGCACAAGTATAAATACGAAGGCCCGTGCCGCTTCGGAAAAGGCGAGGAGCTGGAAGTAGAATACGACACATTCATGAATCAGGAGCTGTACAAACGCTTTAAAGAGGATGTAGAAGCTAAGCTGCCGCTGGATGTTGTTAATCTGATGGATCCGATCTATGTAGAGCGTGATGACTGGTTCCGTTCAGATGAGGAAATGTTCGAAGAGATGGCAAAAGATATGGATCAGGTAGATTACTATCTGTTCTCCTTCGGCATCGGACGCGGCGACATTTATCTGGAGTTTGCACAGAGATATAAGAAACCGGTTGCTGTTATGCCGGCACAGTGCTGTGAGGCAGCAGTAAACACCTCTGCAGTCAGAGCCCGCGGACTGGAAGCATATGCTTACCGCACCTGGGAAGAGCTGCAGCAGCATGTACGCGTTCTGCGTGTCAGAAAGGTACTGGCAAGCGCTCGCGTCATGGTTGTAACCAGATTCAATTCTTCCAGATCATACAGCTCTTCTGATAACTTTGTTGACCTGAACCTGGTATCTGAGAAATTCGGCTGCCAGTTCCGTTACATGAACGTACATGAGCTGATGGATCAGCTGGTAGAAAGAGATCCGTCTACGAACCCGTCTCTGCCGGGCAGAGTTGCTGCAAACCTGAATGCAGAAGACATGAAGGAAGTCGAGCGCCTGACCGACGAGCTGATCGCAGGTGCGACAGAGGTTCGTATGGAGCGCGACCAGATCATCAACAGTATGAAAGGTTATGTTCTGGTTCAGAAGCTGCTTGAGCTCAACGGATGCAATGCTTACACAATGCCGTGTCCGGACTGCTGCTCTACAAGAAGACTGAATGAACAGCAGCTGACATTCTGCCTGACACATACCCTGAACAATGAGAACGGCATTCCGTCTGCATGTGAGATGGACATCAACAGCGTGCTCGGTATGGTCATCATGGAAGCAATGTCCAACAAGGCAGTTTACATGGGTAACTCCAACCCGGTTCTCTACGGAGATGACGGTAGAATGGTACAGATGCAGGGCTTTGGTCAGGAAGCACTCGAGAAGGGAACAGATGAGAGAGAAGATCTGTATCTGGTATTCCATTCCGTTCCGAACCGTAAGCTGCATGGATATGGCGAGCATCCGGTAGAGTACAGCCTGGCACCGTTTGCAAATGAGCAGGGCTTCGGTGCAACACTTCGTTACGACTTCACACAGGATGCAGGCCAGGAGATCACATTACTTCGGATCTCTCCGGATGCAAAGAAGATGTTTGTCGGCAGCGGCACGATCCTGGCAGGCTCCGGTGCAGACCGTACAAACTGTGATGAGGGCTTCTTCATGAAGATCGCTGATCAGGAAGACTTCTTCTACAAACACATCAACTTCGGTAACCACCTGGTTGTTACATACGGCAACTATGTGAAAGAGCTTAAGCTCTTGGGCGATGCACTCGGACTTGAGGTTGTAACAGCATAATATAAAACCTATCACTGCAAAAATCGGGAGCAATGGATCATGGCGATTCTGAAAGGAAAGAGCAAGCTGCTCATCTACAGGGAAACAGCAGAGCAGTATCTGCAGAAAATGAAGACAACAGAATACCGATCAGTCGAGGCACTGCATGAGGATCTGTATGCATTTGTTCTCTGCAAATACCTGCTGTACGGAGATGATTTGAAGGATGTGTTTTCGCTGGATGAGCTGGCAGAACGAAGCGTAGCAAAGACCATTCAGATGACCGGACAGGATGCTTTTAAAGCGGACAGTAAGGTTTCCTGTGAAGGAACCACATCTGCCATGAACAAAAAGGTCCTGCTCCTGATGGCATTGCAGCGGGAGCTGGGGATCCGCTTCCGGGTAAACCGGACGGCAGATCTGACAGATACGAAAATGCTGGCGGCAGAGGTTTTTGCTCTGCTGAATGAAAGATAAACATATGGGAGGAAAAAGAGATATGAACGGTTCAAAAAAGAGTGAACTTTTCGGTTTCGGAAAAGGCTGGGGAACGATCATCTACTGTCTCGTCATGTTCTGGTTCTATGCAGGCATGGTCAATGACAGCTCCAACATCGTCGCACCGGCAGTAGCAGAAAAACTTGGCATCCAGGCAGGAAGCGTCTTAAGCATGGGTACCGTAGCCGCAATGGTCGGCGTTATCTTCTTCTTTGTAATGGGCGCTGTAAACAGAAAGATCGGTCCGAGGATCACTTCCTTCATCTGCCTGATCTTAGGCGGCGTTGGTTACTTCGGCATGGGTCACGCAAACAGCCTTCCGCAGTATGCGATCTCTCTTTGCATCTGCACCATCGGCTGCATGAGCGCAGGCTACATCGCAGGCGGCGCACTGGTTGCACAGTGGTTCCCGAAGAAAAAAGGTATCGTTATGGGTTACACCACAATGGGCCACAACATGGCGACCGGTTTCTTCGTACCGCTCATCAACTTCCTGGTAGCAAAGCTTGGCGTTACAAACGCAGTTGTATTCCCGGCGATCCTCGTTATGATCGTTGGTGTCGTCGGACTCCTTCTGATGAGAAACACACCGCAGGAGCGCGGCATCAATCCGGATAACGTATCCGATGAAGTTTACAAAGCAGAATACTTCCAGGAGGAAGTAGACGACGACGCAGGCTGGACCGTTAAGAAGCTGTTCAAGAGAAGAACCTTCTGGCTCGTAGCAGTTGGCTCCGGCGGATTCCAGTTCGTATCAACCGTTATCATCACACAGCTCGTAGTAAGAAATACACAGGTTGGTTTCACACAGAACCAGGCGATCGCGATCATGACGATCCTCGCATTCGCAGGTATCCTTGGATCCTGGATCATCGGTGTGTTAGACCAGAAGATGGGAACGAAAAAGACCATGATCTTCTTCGGATTCTGGTATGCGGCAGCACTGCTGTTGGAAGTAACAGAGATCCGTGTACTGGTCATCATCTTCCTGATCATGTTCGCACTGGCACTCGGCGGATCCGCGAACTTCACAACATCCCTTCCGGCAGCGGTATTCGGCCGTCACGGATTTAAGAAGGTAAACAGCGTACTCTTCCCGATCCAGGCACTGGTATCCTCATTCGGATTCCTGGTAAACGGACAGGTACTGAACGCAACAGGAAGCCTTAGAATGTCATATGTGATCGCAGCGATCGCAGCCATCATCGTTGTAATCATCGTATGCTTCATCGATGAGCACAAGTACAACCGTGACTTCATGACAGAGGCTGAGGCAGAAGCATTTACAAAACAGCTTGAGGCAGAATAAGAGCAGATTAGAATTTGGGGTTAGGATATGCCGGTGGAATGTGCAAGAGAAACCATACGGGAATTGCAGGATGAATTTATCAGGGATTTCAATGAGATTGGTGACTGGCTGTTTCAGTACAGCAGTCTGCTGGAGCTGATCCCGGATATGAAACCACTGCTCCCGGAAGAAAAGAATGACGAAACCCTGATACACGGATGTCAGGCGAAGCTCTGGGTCGTGACAGAATACGATCCGGAAACAGATCTGGTCCTCGTACGGGCCGACAGCGATGCGCTGATCGTGAAGGGAATCGTTGCGGTGATCGTAGCACTGTTTGACGAACGTCATCCGGAAGAAATCCTGGAGGCAGAGATCAATTTTCTCGAACGGACGCCGCTGAAGGAACAGATCTCAACCGACCGGTTTCGGGGAATGCAGATGGTGATTAACAGAATCCGTACATTTGCCGAAAATATCATAACAATCTAAAATGAAAAACTGCCGTGGAGCATCGCTCCGCGGCAGTTTTATAATTTCATTGACTGCTTTTACAGAATTCCGAATTCGGTCATGGCTTTCTTCAGGCGTTCCTTGTTTGCAGGTGTCAGTTCGGTCAATGGCAGACGCGGTTTGCCGGCTTCATAGCCCATCATGTTCAGACCGGCCTTTACCGGGATCGGATTAACCTCACAGAAGAGGCTGCGGCAAAGTTCCATTGCTTTGAGCTGGTTTTTCGCAGCGGTTGTATAGTCGCCTTCTAAGCAGGACATGCAAAGATCATGTGTAAAGCGTGGTGCGACATTGGACAGTACGGAAATGACACCGATGCCGCCAAGAGACATGATCGGGACGATCTGGTCATCGTTTCCGGAATAGACATCCAGAGCGCCTTCGGATTTTTCAAGTACCTCTGCAATCTGGGAAATATTGCCGGATGCCTCTTTGATCGCAACGATGTTCTCGACATTTTTGCCAAGGTATGCCGCTGTATCCGGCAGGATGTTGGAACCTGTACGGGACGGAACGTTGTACAGAATACACGGGATGTCGATCGCATTTGCGATCATGGAAAAACTCTCGATCAGACCCTGCTGGGTGGCCTTGTTGTAGTAAGGAGCTACGAGAAGACATCCATCTGCACCGCGTTTTTGTGCTTCTTTGGACATCATGACTGCATGTGCCGTGTTGTTGGAACCGGTGCCCGCGATCACAGGGATGCGCCCGGCCGCCTTCTCTACGCAGAAGCGGATGACTTCAAGGTGTTCATCGTCTTCAAGTGTGGGGGCCTCGCCGGATGTACCTACGGAGATAATCGCGTCGGTTCCGCCTGCGATCTGGTCCTCAACGAGCTTTTCAAGCGTGTCATAATTGACACTGCCGTCTTCTTTCATCGGTGTGGCCATTGCCACGCCGGCGCCTTTAAAAATACTCATTTGTTTCCCCTCCTGAAAAACAATTTATAGTGAATCGTCAACGTTATTGTACTAGATGTTGATAGGAACTTCAACCCATACGCCAGATTGTTTGAAAAAAATAGTTGACCAAAACACAATTATCAAGACATATGTCACACATTCTGTTATACACCCTTCTGAGATTGACAACATATTGGTATAACGGTAAAATAATGGTAATAAAACGGGTATAATGGTAAATGATATATGAGGAAAGATGAAATGACAGTTGATGAGATCAGAAAACAGAAGAGGCTGTTGGGATACTCCAATGCGCAGCTGTCCGATTACAGCGGAGTGCCATTGGGTACTGTGAATAAGATTCTTAGCGGAGAGACGAAAACGCCCCGGTATGCCACCCTTCAGGCACTCAGTCGTGCGTTGGACCGGGAAAAGGGTGCAGAGGCATATCGCCTGTTCGGGACAAATGAGCGGGACATGCTGTTACGGGACAGTTTGCCGGCTTACGGAACGTCATCTGCCGGAAAGGGTGAACATACAATACAGGATCTGGAGAACCTCCCTGTGGGTGTGAGAATGGAGCTGATCGACGGAGTGTTTTATGATATGGCACCGCCAATGGTTCGTCATCAACAGATCATAGCGTCTGTATTTCGGCAGATTGATACCTATATCAGGGAAAAGAAAGGGCCGTGTATTCCATTCCTGTCACCGACGGGTGTACAACTGGATCGTGATGATAAGACACTGGTCTTGCCGGATCTGTTTATTCTTTGTGATCCGGAAAAGATTAGGGAGGATGGTATGTATATTTTTGGCGCGCCTGATTTTGTGGCAGAAGTGATATCGCCATCTACTGCTTCAAAGGATTATATCAAAAAGGCTGCAAAGTATGAGGCAGCAGGTGTCCGAGAATACTGGATCATTGATCCGATAAAAAAGCATCTGTTAGTGTATGATTTCATGGATGACAGCACACCACAAATTCAACCGCTTCAAGGAAAACGTGGTGTGGAATTATACGAAGGAGATCTGCAGATTGATCTGGATGAGATCATGCAGATCATCGAGAGGGGATATTAAAGATGATTACGCATCCGATCAAACCGGTCTTTGATGAAAACTCCAAAATACTGATCCTCGGCAGCTTCCCGTCTGTAAAATCGCGGGAGCAGGGCTTCTTTTACGGGCATCCGCAGAACCGTTTCTGGAAGGTCCTGGCAGCGGTTTTTGAGGATGATGTGCCAATGACAATTTCTGAGAAGAAAGCATTTTTGCTGCGCAATCACATTGCGGTATGGGATGTGATCCATTCATGTGAGATTCAGGGATCGTCAGATTCGTCGATCCGGAATGTGACAGCAAATGACCTGCGTCCGATTTTGGAGAAAGCAGAGATTCGGCAAATATATGTAAACGGGAAGACTGCAGAAAAACTGTACAAAAAATATACCGAACCCGTTTGCGGCAGACAGGCGTGCTATCTGCCGTCAACGAGCCCGGCGAATGCTGCGTGGAGCCTGGAGCGGCTGATCGAGGCATGGCGCGTCGTGAGAGAGTGATTATCATCGGGAGTGCCTGAATAAATATCTCTGAACTGACGCTAAGTCTCCTGCACGATCCGACAGGTGTACTCAATAAACTTCCGGCAGGCTTTGGAAGCGGTCGCCATGTTTCTGGTGCCGATGCTGATGGTCCTTTTCTTGGGCTTGTCGAATTTCAGACATCTTACATCATAGGGCACGTTTTTTAACAGCAGCTCCGGAAAGATGCAAAAGCCAAGTCCGTTGCTGACCATGGCCATCGCAGCATAATCGTTGTCCATCATAAAGGCGATGTTGGGCGTAATGTTCTCTTCACGGAATGCCTGTCCGACCGGACTGACATCTTCATATTGCATACTGATATAAGGATACTTCTCGATCTGACTGATCGGGAAGTGTTTTTTGTTTGCGAGAGGATGATCAGGACCGACCACTGCCATCAGGTGTTCTTCCATCAGCGGGATCGTATCCAGTCCTTCGACCTTCCCGGTCAAAAAGAACCCGCAGTCGGCTTCACCATTCAGGACCATTTCCGCGGCACGGCGGCTGTTTTCTTCCGTGACCAGTTCCACTTTGATGCCGGGATAGTCATTGCAGAATTCCCGCAGGATCTTCGGGATCCACTGGACAGAGACACTGTCGAAGATCTGTACACGCAGAGTACCCTTTTGCAGGCCGTTGATCTCGTTGACGGTTTGTGTAAAACGCCGTTCCCATGCCTGTAATTGCTGGATCTGAGGCAGCAGCAGTTCGCCTTCCGGTGTCAGACGGACACCGCCATGTTCTCTTAAGAAAAGAGAACAGCCGGCCTCTTCTTCCATGGCGCCGATGATGTAACTGATGCCGGCCTGGGTATAGCCCAATTCATCCGCTGCTTTCCGAAAGCTGCCGGTCTCCGCAACGGTGAGGAACACGGTGGCATTGATTTTGTTATCCATATCAAAAGCATCCTTTCTCTGATGAAATCAGGGATATCGTAGCATAAAATTGGTGATAAGTAAATCTTATCACCATGAAAATATTTTATCGTTTTACTTTTTACTAAAAAGGACATACAATGAGGGTGAAAAGAAGAGAAATTCACATAGATCATCAGTGAATGAAAGGAGGATTTAGAGATGTTGAGCATTTTATTAACAGTTATCGTAATGGCGTTTTTCCTGGCAACAGGCGGTGTGACAGTAGCATTCTTTGCAAAGTGGATCGGATACGAATTCAAAGCACTGGCACATAACAACTAAATCATATTTTAAAAATAATAAGAACCTCCGGCATCGTACTCAATAGAGTACCGCCGGAGGTTTTTTATTGTGTTTTATGTGAGCTGTATCATGCCGGTTTCCCATGTTTTGACGCCCAGATAGAGCTTGGCGATGATCTCGGGATCGTTTAAGGAGATGTCGAGCAGTTGCTCGATCCGTTCGATATGATACAGAACCGTATTCCGGTGCATGTGCAGCAACTGACTGGTGTCGGTTGCCTTTTTGCCTGTGTCCAGGAAAACAGAGAGCGTTCTGAAAAGCTGGCTCCCGTGTTCCTTGTCGTAATCGACGATTGTCTGAATGTATTGGAAGATGGAACTGTTCTTGAAAAGATCCGGTGAGCTGTTGCAGCTTTTCGCGACCAGCAGCGTCAGCAGACAGTCTTCGAAATGGAAGAAACTGACAGCGTCGGTATCTGAATTATTATTGGCCTGTGTTAAGTGTACACCGTATTCAATCGCGCATCCGGCCTGTTCGTATGCGTTCCGAAGTTCCCAGAGGTTTGAGAATGGATTGCTGATGCCGATCAGACACGGATATTGCTCTAATATTTTTGTCAGGGCAGTCCGGACGGCTTTGGAGGCATCTTCTTTTTCTCTGCGGTGATGCAGAATAACGATCCGGTGATGATAAACAACAACATAGGAAAACACCAGATTCTGTTTGATATCAGCTGCCATCTTGGCGAGCGGGGTGTTGAAATGGTCCTCAAATGAGATGGCATAGAGCTGGTAGTCCTGCTGGAACGGAATCGTTGCCAGAGATGCTCTTGAGATCGCCTCGTCCATATTGCTGATGGTCCCCTCCAAAAGGCTTTGGAGATATTGTGCCGAAGCAGCAAAGGCAGAGGGATGAAGGTGTTCCAAACCGGCATAATGTTCCATGTAGTGTAAAAAGATCCGGAACAGATCTACGAGGCTGTCATCTGCCTCTCTGTGGTTACAGTGCATGACAACATACATGGAAGGTTTTTGATTGGCGTGGAAGACACGCTTGATCGTCACATATTTGCAAAGTTTAAAATCATCTGAAACGATAACATCGTTTCCTTTTTCAAATTCCTCAAATCTTCTCAGTTCCAGGAACTGTTTCATAGTCTCCTCAGAATGATATCCCTGGGCGATCAGGCGCTCTGTGATCGGGTCGTCAAGTTCGATGTTTCTGGTATAGCCAAGCAGTTTAAACGTGGCGTCCATGATATCGATATGATTGCCGATTACTTCCTCCGTCAGGTCAACCAAAGGCTGAATGCCTTGATTTGAAACGACAGACAAATGCATTTGCATATCCCAGTCGCGATAGCGGGAGTAAATAGAGAGGATTTCATTGAAAATCTGATGCAGCTTTTTGTTGGTCGTTAATATAAGGATATTCTTTTTCTTTCGCGTTGTTTCTTCTTCGTCAGCAAAGCGATCTCTGACACATAAAAATGATACATTTGGATGCATGTCAGAAATCGGCAGAATTTCACTGAGCATTCCGACGACAAGCTTTGACTGACTCCATTTTTGTGAGGGTGTATACAGTTCGAAACCGGAAAACTGAGGATTCCTGTCATATAAAGAACTGTCTTCGTGTGCTACATGCAGATCATGCAGCAGTAACTTCAGAGATAAAGAAAAATTGTGATTCATAAAGCCTCCTGTATTGTGCATCATTACACTAATTTTAGCAGAATTAACCGTGGTAGAGGAGGACTAATCCTTGATAACAATAAAAATTAGAGAAATACACAAAAACAGCATGTTGAAAATGTGTAAAACAACAATATGCAAGGGATTGCAACCTGGCGTTGTTCAAAAAGAGATACATTGCGGCAGGTGCAGATATAAAAACCCACAATGGCAGGTGGCGTCAGAGACAATGATTTCACCCATGAAATGAATAAGTGAAAGATCCATAGCAGTCGCAAAAAAAGAGATGTCTTTGCGGTTAGAGAAGACTAATATCACAACCGTGCAACACTGAAAAAAAAGCTTGGACCAGATGCCGATGAATTTCAGGCTGAAATGAAATATCTTAGGGTTAACAGTAAATCTGAACACGTTTCAACAGCTATGATTTAGGAGGGGAACATGATTAGAAGAGGATTGGATGTCAAACTGAATGTGAAACCGATTTTTTTAGGATTGCAGCATAATTATTATTATGAAGGTCCGTGTCGTTTTGCAAAGGGCGAAGCACTGACACCGGAATATGAAGCGATCCTGGCACAGGAGCTGAAGACAAAATATTTTGAAGATGTTAAAGCAGCAATGCCGGATGCAGTTCATTTAATGGAAGAGGTATTCCTTCCCTGCCATGATGACTGGGTTGTTCCGGAAGAAGCTTTTGACGCAATGACAAAGGATCAGGAAGGTGAAGTAGATGTATTTATGATTTCCGGTGGTATTGCACGTTCCGGTCTTTTGATCGAACTGGCAGAGCGCACAAAGAAACCGGTCGTTCAGGATCCGTACACCTGCTGTGATCTGACAGCTGTTACAGCTTCCATCAGAGCAAGAGGAATAGAGTGCTATGCACCGCTGACATGGGATGGCGTTTCACAGCTGATGAGAGTGCTTCGTGTACGCAAAGCTCTGAAAGAGGCAAAGGTTCTTTGTGCAGTTCGTTTTGACTCTAATGCATCAAAGAGTGGTAACGATACATTCGTATCTCTGGATATGGCTACCAAGAAATTCGGTACGCACTTCCGTTTCATCAATGTGCATGAATTCATGGATTATCTGGATCCGCTTCCGGAAGGCGGTAACTACACGACACCGGGTCGTATGGATACACCGAATGTAACAGAAGAAGACATCAAAGAGGCAGAAGCAATGGCAGCAGAGCTGATCGCAGGAGCAGATGACTGCACGATCGATCAGGAGAACCTGGCAAAATCCTGCAGAGCACACATCCTGGTGAAAAAGTTGCTTGAGCTGCATGACTGCTGTGGATTTACCGCACCGTGTCCGGACATCTGCTCAACAAGAAGATTTAATGAGCAGAAAGTAACACTCTGCCTGAACCATTCTCTGTGTAATGAGCTGGGTATCCCGTCTGCCTGTGAATATGACGTAGACGGTGTTCTGACCATGCTGATCCTTGAGACCATCAGCAATCAGCCGGCATACATGGGCAACACAAATCCGCTTGTTTATGAAGATGGTACGATCCGTCCGATGAGACGTTTCAATATCGAAGATCTGGCAGGTGTTGAAGATCTGACCAATCTGTATCATACCGCACATTCCACACCGAACCGCAAGATGAAGAGCGGCATCGGCGGGGAGAACTCAAACTATGGCCTCCGTCATTTCGCATATGACCAGGGATTTGGCGGCTGCTTCCGTTATCATTTTGAACAGGATGCAGGACAGACCATTACACTTTGCCGCATTTCTCCGGACTGCACCAAACTGTTTGTCGGAAAAGGCGAGATCGTTGGCGGCGGCGACTATGATCTGGATAACTGCAACGGATATGTTGTATTCCGCGTAGCAGACCAGAAGGAATTCTATGAAGCACAGCTTTCATTCGGAAACCATCTTCCGCTGGTATATGGAGATTATGCAGACGATCTGGCACTGTTAGGTAAAACATTAGGTCTGGAAGTCGTACAGGTTTAAAACACAGAGTACCTGTTGATTCAAAAACCAATGTTTCTCTACTCAATCGGCAGGGCGGGATGCCCGCCCTGTCTGATCCCCTTAAAGAGGCGAAGGCATGACAACAGAAGAAAAAATGACAATTTCAGAATTGGAAGAGACGTTTATCGATGATCTGAACATGCTGGGAGACTGGTTTTTACAGTATGAATATCTGCTGGAGATATCCACAGAGCTGCCAAAGATTCCGGAAGAAAAGCGTACGGACCAGAATAAAGTTCCCGGATGCCAGTCCGGCGTGTGGCTGGATGTGGGATTTGAGAATGGTAAGGTCTGTGTTGTTGCAGACAGTGATGCATTGATCATACGGGGAATCCTTTCTGTCATCGTTTCTCTGTTAAGCAACAGGACGCCCGGGGAGATCGTGGCATATGTACCGCGTTTTATCGAGGAGACGAATATCAAACAACAGATTTCAACGGATCGTTTTAACGGAATCCATTCCGTCATTAAGAGTATACAGGATATTGCGCAGATGTATGCATGATATCCGGGAGGACATTGGATGAACATCGACGACAGAAAAAAGATCGTAGCTCGTTTGCTCTCGAAAGCAAAAGAAGAAACGCAAAAAGAAGCAGATCTGATCAAAGCGGAACAGAATCCGACGCTGGATTTTATCTATGAACATATCCGGAAATATGTTTTATCAAAATTCCTTTTGGGCCCGGATTGTGAAGCGACAGGAATCCGGGAACTGGCTAAGCTGAGTCTGGCAAGAACGATGAAGATCGATCCGAAGGTGATCCACAGCCTGGATCAGGCAACACCTTGCGACCATGCGACATCAGAATCAGCCAAAAAGGTGCTACTGTTGTTTGCGGTCCAGAAGGATCTCGGCCTGAAACCGAATCCGGAAAAAATCGCTAAAGTAGAAGATCTGCATGAACTAGCGCAGTATATTTTTGAAGCGGAGAAAATTGGCTAAGCCAAAGCGTTCTTCAAAGCAGGGATTTATAAAAAAGGGGAGAATCAATGAAAACATTTAAAAAAGAATACGTCCATTATTTGATCGCATTGATCATTGGAATCGTAATTGCCGTAGCATTGCCGGCATCAAATGGATTGACGAACTATGGTGTACGGGTGATTGCCATCATGGTACCTTGTCTGTATCTGTGGCTGACCACAAACACACACTGGACATCTTTGATGTGCCTTGCATTACTCGTTTGTACGCAGGCAGTTGAAGGCGGACCGAATGCCATCTGGGCAGGATCCATGGGACACTTCGTTGTTATTACAGTAATGGTTTACATGCTGTTAAATGTATGTCTGACAGAAACCGGCGTGATCAATAAGATCGCGATGTGGTTCGTATCGCGTAAGTTTATAGAAGGCAGACCGTATGCATTCATGACAATGTTCTTTGCGTCAAATGTCATCATCGGTTTCTTTGTAGATAACCTTTCACTAGCAATCATCTATATCGGTATTGCAGAAGTTCTGTTAAAGAATATGGGTTGCGAGAAGGGATCTCCGTTCTATACGACTATCATGCTGGGAACACTGTGGGGCAACTGCCTTCTGTCTATCTGCTCGCCGATCGCTCACGCACTGCCGAACATCATCATGGGTATTGCGGAAGCACAGGTTGGTGTACACATCACATACGCACAGTGGCTTGCATTTGGTGCGATCTATGCAGCGATCATCTTTGTAGTCATGATGATCATCATGCGGATCTGGAATCCGGACACATCTGCATTTGTTAACTATGATGTTGAAAAAGTACGTCAGGAAACACCGGAACTGAGCAAAAACGGAAAGATCGCTTCGATCGTATTCATCATCGTTGTTGCCTTTGTCGTAATTCCGCAGATCTTCAAAACAGGAGCAGTGCTTGGATATCTGAATAGCCTTGGCGTTGTTATCCCTGCAATCTTTGGTGTTGTAGCGCTGGCTCTGATCCGTTCGGACGGAAAACCGATCCTGGATGTACCTGCTGCGTTCCGTAAGGTTCCGTGGCCGCCGGTCATCTTTGCAGGTACCGTATCTGTCCTGGCTGTACCGCTTTCTTCTGAAGCAACCGGTATCAGCGCATGGCTGGGCAACGTACTTCGTCCGGTCATCGGCAACATGGGTCCGACTATGATCGTTGTAGTTCTTGTACTTCTGGCGATCCTGATGACAAACTTCCTGTCAAATACAGTTACACAGGTTCTGTTCTTTAGTATTGGTGCGATCCTGCTTGCAAATTCAAACTACAGTCTTGCAGCGTTTGCAGTGGTTATCGCAATCGCATCGGGTATGGCAACAATTACACCGTCGGCTTCGATCGTTTCTCCGTTCTACTTTGCTGAGAAGCACCTGACGATGAAACCGATCCTGGCGCCGAACCTGATCTTTGTAGCGGCCTGCTTTGTAATCTGTGCCTTTGTCGGTGTGCCTTTGGCAACAGCGATCATTGGATAGCAGTAGCTTGCGTAAGGCCAGATTATTAAGTGAATATATTGCTTTGCAAACGTGTCGGGCCCCCACCCGGCACGTTTGCTTTTATGATGTCGATGGATGGTCAGCGAAATCATCTTGTGTTATGATATTTATCAGCACGAAAGGGGAAAACATATGGCAGACAACATTTGGAGACAGGACTTTCCGATTTTGGATCAGGAACTATACGGGAAACCATTGGTTTATTTAGATAATGCGGCAACAAGCCAGATGCCAAAGCAGGTAATGGACCGGCTGGCAGAGCATTATCAGTCAGAACACGCCAATATTCACAGAGGGATCCATTTCCTGAGCGAGAAATCGACAGAGGCTGTTGAGCATGCAAGGAAAACCATACAGGATTTCATTAATGCAAGGGAAGCAGACGAGATCATCTTCACACAGGGGACAACGGACAGTATTCATCTTGTTTCGGCAGGAATTGCGGAAGCGATACGACAGGAAATGGCGGATGTATCGCAGAGTGGTGATGAACGGATCGGAATCGTGACGACGCAGATGGAGCACCATTCTGATTATGTTCCCTGGCAGCAGGTCTGCAAACAGACAGGTGCAGCTTTTTTTGTCTGTCCGGCGCCGGACGGGGAGCTGGACTTAGAAGCACTCGAGGAGATTCTGAAAAACAATAAGATCCGTCTGGTTGCGTGTGCGCATGTTTCTAATCTGACAGGAACCGTCAATCCATTGGATGTGATCATACCGCTTGCGCATCGGTATGGCGCGGAAGTTCTGGTTGACGGTGCGCAGGGGATTCTGCATCAGCCGGTCGATGTACAGGCGTTGGATTGCGAATACTATTGTTTTTCCGGGCACAAGATGGTCGGTCCGACCGGGATTGGTGTTCTTTACGGGAAGCGGATGTGCTTAGAAAAGCTGCCACCGGTTCGTTTTGGTGGCGGCATGGTGGATATCGTAACTGAAGAGGAAACAACGTGGGGGCCGATTCCGCACCGGTTTGAGGCCGGTACGCCGAACATCGCAGGAGCCATCGGTCTGGGGGCAGCGGTCGAATATCTGATGACTCATGATATTGATGCCATGCACGCATATGAAGATGAACTGCTGAAGTATGCGTTAGAGAGCATCGAAGCCCTTGATCATGTCAGGATCCTCGGACATCCGAAAAAGCGCTCCGGCGCGATCGCGTTTGTGGTAGACGGTGCACATCCGTATGACATCGCCAGCATGATCGACAAGGCAGGGGTTGCGGTCCGTTCCGGGAACCACTGTGCACAGCCAATGCTTAAGGCCCTGGGAGAGAGCGCAGCAGTGCGTGTGTCACCGGCGTTTTATAATACGAGAGAAGAAATCGATATCTTATGCGAAGTTCTTGCGAAGGTCATTGGAATGCTTCGTAGATTTTCAAGCTAAGTTGAGGATGCAAGAAAAAAATTTAAAAAAGTTATTGACATCTAATGAGAGTTAGTATATACTAACATCAGATCAAAGATCTGGTGCCTGACAAGCACATGTCAGAGATCATATCGAAGATCTAAAGTCTTACGAATAAGTGTCAGAACAATTTGTAAGTACATAACTTGCAGCGCATGACTGCATTACTCCCATCTCTAGATGCAGAACATGTGATCCTCAATATTCACTGGTTGAACACCTGTGAGAAATCATGAAACCCCACTATGATGAAAAAGGACCTTGCGAAGGTCCTTTTTCGTTTGACATTGTTACAAGAAAGAAGTAACGTAACAGAAAAGAAGTAATATACGTCAGAGTTGACAGAAACGGAGGAACTTATTATGACCGTACAGGAAGCTATCAATGTAAGAAAATCAGTCCGCAGCTATACCGGAGAACCGGTGAGCGAAGAAGAATTAAAAGCAATCCTGATGTCAGGACAGTCAGCACCGATCGGCATGGGAAAATATGATACCATCCATCTGAGCGTGATCAGCAATAAAGAACTGCTTGCAGAGATCGATAAAAACGCTGCAGAGTTCTTTGGCAATCCTGATCTGCATCCGCTTTACGGTGCACCGACCCTGATCGTCGTATCCAGTTCACAGACAGACAATGTCGGCAGCGCAAACGTCGCTATGCTGGTACACGGTATGGCGCTGACCGCTGTAGAGCTTGGTGTTGGCCATGTTGATATCTACGGTGCAACCGCAGCACTGGCACAGAATGCAGAGCTGGTTGCAAAGCTGAACCTGCCGGAAGGCTTTAAGCCGCTTGGCTCTCTGGCAATCGGTAAGACAGATGTGGTCTATACAGCAAAAGACATCCCGGCTGACCGTATGGCAACTGATTTCAT
The DNA here is from genome assembly GCA_045539215.1 of Eubacterium sp. Lineage (GTDB taxonomy): Bacteria > Bacillota > Clostridia > Lachnospirales > Lachnospiraceae > SY8519. The sequence continues at coordinate 87,142 of JAZQEX010000094.1, forward strand.
CGCATAATATATTGTAAAATACCGTAAAATAGAACATCCGCCCGCCTGACGACAGATGCAGGCGGGTGTTCTCATGTAGAGAAAAGGGGCAACATGATAAATCTTCTGGAAGCATTAATGATCATCTGCTTTGGCCTGTCCTGGCCGGTGTCGATCTATAAATCTTATACATCCCGAACAGCAAAAGGGAAGAGTCTTGGATTTGAGCTGATCATTTGGGTCGGATATATCCTTGGTATCATTCGAAAGTTTTTACAGCTTTCTCAGGGCGGAACATTTGATGGCATGTTCTGGCTGGGATTTGTTTTTTACTTTATCAATATCACGGAAGTGACGATTGATATTTTGCTGTATTTCCGGAATTGTCGTCTGGATGCCCGAAGGGAAGCAAGGGCATAGGTGAAAATGCCGAAAATCATATGATGCGTTCCCAAGCAGTATGAAATAAGGTAAACTATATTTATATAAATGGAAATGACTTATTTTACAGGGGATCGCATATGAAGCAGAATCTGGAACTGACACAAAAACAAATCCTATCACAGCATATGATCCAGTCCATGGAGATCTTACAGATGAGTGCGACCGAGTTGGAGGAGTTCCTGGAGAATCTTTCCATGGAGAATCCTGTGGTTGAGCTTTCGGAAAACCGGCAGACGGAGACGAACAGTAAAGAGCTTGAGATGGCACGCAAGCTGGAATGGCTTTCATCCACGGACCGACAAAACAGAGTGTACTATGAGGACGACGGGGACATAGAGAATGCGGAAAGCAACTGGCAGGATATCAGAGATTCGGGAGAAGACCTGGCGGGATATCTTATTTCACAGCTTTTGACGGCGGATTATCTGGATGAAGAGCGTCAGATCTTAGAATACATTGTTTATTCACTGGATTCCAAAGGATATTTTACAGAGGATGCCAGAGAAGTGGCGCAGCAGTTCGGCGTATCGGAGCATACGGTTTTGCATTTGCTTGGTGAGATCCAGGAGCTTGATCCGGCAGGCGTCGGTGCCAGAGATTTGCGGGAATGCCTTGTCAAACAGCTGCACAGAAAAGAAAACTATTCGCGTATTACAGAAACCATTATTTTGTTTTATCTGGATGAGGTTGCCAAAAATCATTTGCCGCAGATCGCAAAGAAGATGAAGATTTCGGTGGATGAGGTTCTGGATGCCTGCGAGGAGATCCGTTCCTTTAATCCGAAGCCGGGGAACGCTTTCAGCGACAGGGAACGGCTCAAATATATCAGCCCGGATGCGGTCATTGTTCATGTCGACGATCATTTTGAGATCCTGATCAATGAATACCAGTATCCGAAGTTTACGATCAGCAGTTTTTATGAGGATATGGCAAAAACCGTTGATGACGATGAAACAAAGAAATATCTGAAGGACAAAATTGCGCAGGCACAGAATATTGCAGGCAGTATCGAGCAGAGAAATACGACCCTCTCAAAGGTGCTGCGCGTGCTGGTCGAACTGCAGCAGGAGTTCTTCCTGAAAGGCCCCGGGAATAAACGGCCGATGCGCCTGACAGATCTTGCGGATGTGACAGAACTCCATGAGTCTACGATCAGCAGGACCTTAAGAAGCAAATATCTGCAGTGTCACTGGGGCGTGTTCCCGTTGAACTATTTCCTGACTTCAGTAGCAACGACGAACAAACAGTCAGGAGAAGAGCAGACGCCGGAGTACATCAAGCAGAAAATGCAGGAAGTGATCGATCAGGAGGATAAGAAAAAACCGCTTTCGGATGAAGCGATCAGCAACCGTCTTGCAGAGATGGAGATCCCGATCTCGAGAAGAACGGTGAATAAATACCGTCAGGAAATGGGAATTCCGGACAAGAGCGGAAGGAAAGAATGGGGAGACTGATCGCAAAAACACGATAGGCATATGCGATTCAAATATCTCAGGAACAGGATTCCTCCACGTATAATAGATGTGAAAGAGCATCTGTTATATGTGGAGGATTTTTGTTTTTCAGAAAGAGGAAAATATGAAAAAGGCAAATCGGTGGTTATATGTGATCATAGGCGTTATTGTCCTGCTCCTGGCAGGCCTTGTTTATGCCTGGACAGTTATGTCAAAAACGATTGGAGCACAACATACGGACTGGAGTGCGGCGACGCTTTCCATGACATTTACACTGGTCATGGCATGCTTTTGTATTGGTGGTCTGATCGGGGGGATTCTTAGTAAGAAAGTCAGCCCAAAGCTTTTAATGATCGCATCAGCGGTCCTGTTTTTTGCGGGCTTTTTTGTGGCATCCGCTACCGGCAGCAGTCCTTTGTTGCTCTACATCGGGTTTGGAGTGCTCTGTGGATTGGGCTCCGGATTTGCCTACAATATGGTGATCAGTACGATGTCTGCCTGGTTCCCTGACAAACAGGGATTGATCTCAGGAATCCTTCTGATGGGATTTGGGTTTAGTGCGTTTTTTATCGGCAAGATTTTTGCGGCGGCAGCGCCTCCGACAGGCGATGACGTGTGGAAATCTTTCTTCCGCATCCTGGGAGTTGTAATTCTGGTCATATTCATAGTGTGCAGTTTCTTTTTTGTAAAGCCGGGGGCTGACTTCCGACCGCCGGAACCGAAAAGGAAAAAGAATGTTCGTGAGCCGGCCTCTGATCTGAATACCGGTCAGGTGCTTCGGAACAGAAATTTCTGGCTGATCTTTTTCTGGGCGGTCTTTGCCAGTTCATCAGGACTTGCCCTGGTTTCACAGGCAAGCGGAATCGCAGGGCAGACGAGTCAGGGCCTGAGCGCGGGATCGATTGCAACGATCGTTGGCCTGATTTCGATCCTGAACGGAATCGGAAGGGTGATCTTTGGAATGATCTTTGACAAAAAGGGATTTCGCCTGACGATTATCCTGGATACGATCGTATTCCTGATCGCGGCATTCATCATTATGACTGCGCTCCGCAGCGGAAATGTTACTGTTCTGATAATCGGATTTATCGTTGGAGGTCTGGCTTATGGCGGAATCATGCCAACCAATGCGGCGATCATAAGCGATTTCTTCGGAAGAACATATTATCCGACCAATTTTTCGATGATCACATTAAATCTTCTGCCTGCGTCATTTGCTTCTACACTGGCAGGAAAACTGTTCGATATGACCGGGACTTATGTCACCATCACAGTCATGATGATGATCGCAACAGTTATATCATTTGTGATCTTCTTAATGATCCGTCGGCCGGTCAAAGCAGGGCAATCGTAAAATCCCGATAACAGTATGCGATACGGATATTTCTAAAATAAAAAACTGTCACGTACAATGAATGCAGAAAGATGTTGTACATGGCAGTTTTTTGATTGCGGGAAGATAAAAAGGAGGTATGGAGGATGGCTTGTACGTATCAGCAGCTCTGCCCGGTTTTGTTTGGACCGGAGGCATCAAAGCAGTTAGGAGAAAAAGCAAAGGAAATGGGCGCACAGAAGGTGATGCTTGTTTATGACAAAGGTATCGGCAGTACGGGGATCGTAGATGCATTTGCAAAAGATCTCGAAGAAAAAGGCATGGAGATCCTTTTGTTTGACGGAGTTATGCCGGACGCACCAAAGGAAATGATCAATGAAGCCGGAAAACTGGCACAGGAGAAAGAAATCGATTCTGTCATTGGCATTGGTGGCGGCAGCAGCCTCGATACAGCAAAAGCAATCTCGATCCTGATTGAAAACCCTCTTCCGATCGAACAGTATTATGCACAAAAGGGCGTGGCATTTGCACAGAACCGGCCATTGATCATGGTTCCGACCGCAGCCGGTACAGGTAGCGAAGTGACAGCAATGTCTGTGATTCATGATAAGGATACCGATGCAAAAGAGTTCGTGCTTCGTCCGGCGAACCTGGCAATCCTGGATCCCTGTCTGACGGTAAGCGCACCATCGTTTGTTACAGCATCGACCGGTCTGGATGCAATGTCACATGCGCTGGAAGCATTGACCAGTAACATGGGGAATCCGAAAGCGGACCTTCTTGCACTGCATGCGATCAAATTGATCACGGATAATCTGCCGGTTGCGTACAAAGATGGAAGCAATCTCGAAGCACGGACGAATCTGAGCCTGGCAAGCAATTTTGCGGGAATGGCATTTGGCGATGCCAGTGTTCATTTCGGACATGCGGCAGCACATGAACTGGGCGTACAATTCCACATTCCGCACGGAGACGCCTGCGCGCTTACACTGCCGGAAGTCGTTCGGTTCTCGGCAGAGATCATTCCGGAACGGACAGCTGAAATCGCACAGGCACTTGGACTGGATGTTCCGGCAGGCGCAACAGGAGCTGAGATCGGAGAGCTGTGTGCAGAGAAGTTCCGCAGTCTGATGAAGGAAGTCGGGATCAAATCTTTGAAAGAGCGGGGACTGAGTAGAGATGAGGTCGTAGCCTGCGCAAACGGTGCGGTAGCAAAGAACTGGTTTGTCATCTGTGCATTAAAAGAGATCACACCGGAAGTGATGGCAAAAGAACTGGGTGACATGTATGACAACTATCAGTAAATGCTGGTATCGATAAATAGCGATAGTCATATGCGCTTTGAATATTTCACGCAGAAAACTGTGCAGAATATAATGAATCTAGAAACAAAAATTCAGGCGACGGCAAATGATATAAAGGAGGAAAAGATATGAGTTATCTCAAAAAAGCAAAAGCAATGGTACTCGAAGAGTACGGTCAGCCGGATGTGCTCCGGGAGATTGATATTCCGGAAGTAAAGGATGGCGATATTCTGGTGAAGGTACAGATGGCAGGTATCTGTGGTACAGATGTACATCAGCAGATCGGTGATCTGTCCATCAAACCGCCGACACCGATGATCCAGGGTCATGAGACACTTGGTAAGATCGTTGAGATGAAGGGTGTGACACATGATGTTGCAGGTACGCCGGTAAAAGAAGGCGATCGCATCCTCTGGGCGCATCAGTTCTGCGGAGAGTGCTATGCATGCAAGATCTGGCATCAGCCGTTCGCATGTTTCCACAGCAAAGGCTACGGATTCGCTCCGCCGGTTGCACTGCGCGGTGGCTTTGCCGAGTATGAACTCGTAACCAAAGGAACAGACTTTGTACGCGTTCCGGATTCCGTAAAAGATGAAGAGGCACTGGGTGTTGGATGTGCCTTCCGTACAGTTGTAAACGGATTTGATAAGCTGATGGAGCACGGCGGTGTTCCGACGGGGGGAACCGTTGTTGTACAGGGCGCAGGTCCGATCGGTCTTTACTCGGTAGTTATGGCAGCTCAGACAGGTGCAGCAAAGATCATAGCGGTAGATATGTTTGAAGGCCGCCTTGAGTTTGCGAAAAAATGGGGTGCAACGCATACCATCAACATGAAAGAAATCTCAGATCCGCATGAGAGAGCAGAATATGTCAGAAGCCTGACAGGCGGCATCGGTGCTGACGTCGTGATCGAAGGCGCAGGCGCACCGGTTGCAATTCCGGAAGGACTCGACTACCTGGCAAAATTCGGCAAATATCTGATCATGGGACAGACATCCAGAAGAAGCGTTGAGATCATTCCGAACGATATCATGAACAAACAGGCCTGCATCTTAGGAAGCGGCTCTGCAGATATCCGCCACTTTGTAAAAGCTTTGAAGTTCATCGAGGCATATCGCGAGAAATATCCGTTTGGCGAGCTGATCTCAAGAACATACAAACTGGAAGAAGCAAACGAAGCACTGAAGAACATGCTCGAAGGAAAAGACTTAAAAGCTGCGATCGATATGAGAGATAATTAGGAGGAATCAAAAATGGCATTTGAAAGAAAACCGAACCGCGCACTGGAAAAATTCCGTGAAGGAAAAGTAGCTTATGGTATGCAGAGTTATATTCATGATCCGCGTCTGTATGAAGTAGCAGGCTGGGCAGGCATGGACTTTTGCATGATCGATATGGAGCATTGCCGTCTGGACTTTACAAAGATGACAGAGATCATCCGTGTTTGTGAAATGACAGATATGACACCGGTTGTCCGTGTTCCGGAAAACAGCAAAACCTGGATCCGTTACGCACTGGAAGCAGGTGCAAGAATGGTTGTTGTACCGCATATCAAATCCGGTGAAGATGTACGTAAAGCACAGGAAGCACTGCGTTTCCCGCCGGAAGGCAGAGCAGGCATCTGCCCGGCAGTCCGTGCAAACAAATATGCTCAGTCCAACTGGGAAGAGTATATGAAAGAATCCAATAAGAACACCTCTCTGATCGTTCTGTTTGAAGATGTTGAAGCAATCGAGAACGTGGATGAGATCCTTGCAGAGCTGAAGCCGGGTCGTGACGGATACGGTATGGGCAATGCGGATATCGCACATGCACTTTATACCGATGAGAATGAAGGTGTTAACTGGAGACATCCGTACTGCGCAGAAGCACAGAGTATCGTAGTACCGAAGGCAAAAGCACTTGGTCTGTTCAATCAGTCCATGGCATTTACACCGGACGTTGAAGGTATCAAGGGCAGCCGCGCAGCAGGCGGAGATCTGATCATGTTCCATCCGGATATTGATCTGTATCAGAGAACAGTAGAAGGTCTTGCAAAGGCCGGAAGAGATGCGGACGAATTCTTTGCATCCCAGAAATAAATAGTTCAAATGAGTGATTGTCCGCGCAGAGAGCAGTATGGCTTTGCGCGGACTTTCCGCATATAAAAAAGGAAATGGGGAAATGAAAGACCTGAAATTATATATTCTATATACCGGTTGTATTACGCTTCCGAAAGGACATATGACTCCGGGAACAGAGGATGCCGGAGAGATCATCACATTTCCGGCGTATTGTTATCTGATCGACCATCCAAGCGGAAAGGTACTGGTCGATTGCGGGATGAATCACGGCGGTCCGGCAGCGGTGCGGGAAGAAGATATTGTTGTGAACAGACTTGCGGAAATCGGTGTAATGCCGGATGATATTAAGTATGTTGTGTTAAGCCATATGCATATCGATCATGCCGCCTATATGACATCCTTCTCAAATGCGACATTTGTCGTCCGGAAGGAAGAGCTGAAGACGGCATGGTGGCCGGAAGACTGTGAAAAGGGATACTGCTATCCGGATTATAAAGACACCAGAGATTATGATTATATCCAACCGCTGGACGGAGAAGCGTTTGATCTGTTTATGGACGGAAGTGTTGTGCTGATCGATACAAAGGGGCACACCAGAGGACATCAGTCAGTGCTTCTGAATCTGGAAGAAACCGGAAAGGTCTGCCTGGTTGCAGATGCTTCTTCATTCCGTGAAAATATGGACAAGATGGTGCTTCCCGGATTTTGCTCGAGCCCGTGGGATGCGCTGCAGAGCCTGAGAACATTAAAGCATCTGGAACGGGAAGGATATCTTCTGATTTTTGGACATGATATCGCACAGAAGGAAACACTGAAGTTATCTCCGGAATGTTACGAATAAAGTAATGGGGGCAATGATAAAAAAGGAGAAGGGATCATGAGAGAACAGGAAACACTCTATGGACAAAAGAGTGAAAAATATTCAAATCATATCGTGCAATATCCGACAGATGTGTCAGTTTGTGCAGGCTGTACCTCATGTGAGGCAGTGTGTGCGCTGGTTCATGACGGAATGGTCAGTCCGTCGCTTTCGAGAATACAATTAGAAAGAGGAACAATCTCTTTGATGCATACGATCTGGTCGTGTCAGCAGTGTAAAGATCATCCGTGTTATGAGGCCTGCCCGAAAAAGGATAAGGCGATGCTGATCGATGAAGAACGCGGGATCGCATATGTAAATCGTGATGAATGCGTTGGCTGCGGCTTATGTGTGAAAGCATGTCCGTTTGAACCAAAGCGAATCCGGCTTGATCTTAGCAAACCACGCGGAAAAGCAATTAAATGCGATATGTGCAGGGAGCGCCCGGAGGGGCCTGCCTGTGTAGAGTATTGCCAGGTGCGTTGTATCGGAAAGAGTGAGGATCCGGTTCCGCAGGCAGATAACAGTGCACGCGGCGGTTTATTCTGATCAGCAGAAAGGAGAAAAAACGATGAGTGATGAAAAAAAATTATTCGGCTATGCCGGAAATATCCTTCGGCTGAATCTGACCGATCAGACAACGGAACTGATCCCGATTGAAAAATATGTTCCCAAATATGTAGGCGGCCGCAGTGTGGCAAACAGAATCTTTTGGGAAGAAGTCGGACCGGAAGTGAAAGCATTTGATCCGGAAAACAAGCTGATCTATATGACAGGCGCAACGACTGCGACAGGAATCCCCTCCGGCGGACGGTCGGTGTTCACATCCCTTTCACCGAGAACCAATCCGGAAATGTATACCTGGAGCGGTATGGGCGGATGGTTTGGCGCTGAACTGAAATTCGCGGGTTATGATGGTCTGATCATTGAAGGCAAAGCATCTGAGCCGACATATATTTATATCAATGATGATGAAATACAGTTTCTTTCTGCTGAAAGACTTTGGGGACAATATGTTCATGAAGTTCAGGAAATGATTGAAGAAATTCATGGAAAAGACGTCAAAAGCTTTGTAATCGGACCTGCAGGAGAACATCTGGTCCGTTTTGCAAGTATTACGACAGCGAATGACAGTTCTGCCGCGAAAGCAGGATTTGGCGCTGTCATGGGTTCGAAGAATCTGAAAGCTGTTGTCTGCAGAGGAACAGGGACGATTACGCCTTATGATATTCCGAAACTTCTGGAGTTACGAAAAACAGTCAATACACCACCGATGAGGACAAATCCGATCAAGCATCTGGATGCTTTTGTGGCAGGACCCAATGTTAACGTTCCGGTGGAAGGTGGTATGAAGGAGACACAGGTGGCTTGCAGTTACGGCTGTAACCAGCATTGCAACCGACTCCTGGTAGACGTTAAGTCGGGAACATCACATAAGCGGAAAAACCATGTGGAAAAATGTGTCAGCGTTTTTGCAATGGGCTTTGAAGAAAACTGCGGATGGATGCCGAATCAGACTTTTATTACGGAGCACAATCATGATGCGCCGTGTAAGACACTTTCCGGTGATATGGATCCGCCGGACATGAGTGATCCGTATGCTGCGGAAATCTTTGCATGGAGAAATGCAGAGACAGTTAATTTCTGGAAAGGAGATTACGAAAAAGGAAATGTCCTGACAGATCTTTGTGACCAGTATGGTATCGATAAATGGGAGACGATCGTCGGATTATTGCCATGGTTTGCTATGGGCAAAAAAGAAGGTGTTTTTGATAACATGGATTTCGGCATGCCGATCGATGTGGAATCAGAAGAATTTGTCCGTTATATCCTAAAATGTGTCGCATACAGAGAAGGACCGTATGGAGATATCCTTGCAGAAGGTATGTCCAGAGCCGTACGGAAACTTGGGCATGAGAAATTTGGAAAGACGATCTATCATGGCAGATTTTCGAATATCATAAAAGGAAAACAGCTGGATATTCCAATTTTGCTTGAGACTGCATGGGGCGACATGTTCCATTGGCAGGGACGCGGATATCAGGCAGCGATCGATATCACTGGCTGGGTGCCGTCGTCATTGCAGCTGATGCTCTCAAGCCGTGATACGCAGACAGTAGCGCATTTCCATGCGACCTGGGAATATCATCTGGCAGTGAAGGATGATCCGTATCACAATCGTCTGGTGCCGCAGGCCGTGATCAGCTGTGAGACCAGCGAGGATATTAAGGATTCTGTTACATCATGCGAGTGGGCAGCTCCAAATCATTACTGGGAAACAATGGAATGCGAAATGTATGAGGCGGCAACAGGCAATCATCTGTCTCTTGAGGAATTGAAAGATATGGCAATTCGTTCACGTCTCCTTTTCCGCTCGATTCTGATCAGAAACTATGGCAGAACCAGAGAACAGGAAGTCAATGCGATCTATCCGGGACTGACTTATCCGGATTCGGTCGGACTGACTACTTCATGGGAAGACTGGAATGATCTTGTTGACCTGTATTATGAAGAGCGTGGCTGGGATAAAAAGACCGGATGGATCCCGCGAGAGCAGTATGAAAAATATGGGTTGAAAGATGTTGCAGATGAAATGGAAACCATAGGAAAACTGCCACAATAACTGCTGAAAAACACAGAATTTAATACGAAAAAGGCTATCTTGTTTGACAAAAGAATAACAAGATAGCCTTTTTTCGATAATAGTATTCCATTTTGCCGTGTTCTAAGAAAAATACAATCAACGTACAATATAACCATAGGATGGGTTGAATTGAAACGGTTAATTTTTGAAACGGGTAGCCAATGACTCTGATTTCCAAAAAGGGGGATTATTATGGCAAACAACATTCCAGCTGGACAGGAGTATTTTTACCGGCCTTACAGATGGGTCATGCTGATCGCAATTGCACTAATCCAGTTCACGACAAACTTTGCAAACATCCAGATTTCCGCATTAGCGGGAAATGTTATTGAAGCGATGCATCTGACAACGGCGCAGTTTGGCGCGGTTGCATCCTGCTCCTTCTTAGGTGGCGCAATCTTCGGTTTTATCTGTGGTAACTTTGGCGACAAGTACGGTATTAAAAAAGTCATCGCAATCACAGGTATCATTTCCGCAGTCGGCGCGATCATCCGTATCTTTAGCTCAAACTTTGCGACACTTTTTATCTCCATGTTTCTGATCGGTATCGTTATGGCGGCTCTGAACGCAAACTCTGCTAAGATCATCGCTCGCTGGTTTGCTCCTAAGAGCATGGGTATGATCATGTCGATCTATGTTGCACTGTCAACGGTCGGTGCGGTTGTTGCTCTTTCCTCAACACCGATCCTGATGGCGCGCGGCATGGATATCAAAGGCATCTTTATGATCGGTCTGGTAACCGTTATCATCGCTGTTGTCGTATGGATTATTCTGGCAAGAGAAAAACCGGAAGGGTTCCCGGATATTGTAGAAGAAAAATCGGCAGCAGGTTATATCAAAGATGTTATCGGTCACAAACATCTGTGGCTGAACTCTATCGCAATGTTCCTGATGATGGGTGCATTCATCTCCTGCTCAACATATATGGTAGTAGGTACTGTAACATACAAAGGCCTGACAGAAATTCAGGCAGGTGCATTCTCCAGTATTTCCGCAATCGTAGCTGTTCCGCTGATGATCATCGTTCCGGCGATCATCACAAAGACCGGCAAGATCAAAGGCGGCACATGTCTGATCCTTGCAGTTGGTGCGATCTTAGTCAGCCTCGCATGGTCCCGTCCGAACTTTACGGTTCCGGTTATGGCAGTTATGATCATCGGTATCTCTCTGATCGGTAACGGTATCCCGCTGATGAAACAGTTCCCGGCATATCTCCCGGGCATTCCGGAAGAATCGATCGGTACTGCAGGCGGATTGCAGTCTACATTCCAGAACCTGGGTGCATTCCTGGTTCCGTCCTACATCCTGGGTGCGATCGTTGGCGCGAACATCTACATTATCTTCTTCGGCATTACGATTGTTGTCCTGATCGCTGCTCTGATCATGCTGTTCGTACCGAACATCAACATCAAGAATCCGGCAGCACCGGAAGAGTAGAATCTTTCAGAGGAGTAAAATATGTTTACTGTAATCGCAAAACAGAAAGTTCTGCCCGCTATGGCAGATACATTCAAAAATAATATCGCGGAATTGGCTCCGAAGACCAGACAGTGCAAAGGCTGCATCTCCTATGAACTGCTTCAGTGTAGAGAAGATGAAAACACATTCCTGATCAAAGAAGTCTGGGATAATGATGATGACTTCAAAGCACATTTCGAAGAAGATTTCACGATAGAATTCGGAAAGACGCTTGAAGGCGTAGTAGATGGTGATGTAGAACCGTATACCTGTAATGTAGTGGTATAGCAGGCAAACAGAACAGGGTAAAAAGAAAAAGCAGGGACTGTATCCTGGTGGAACAGTCCCTGCATTTACCATATGGAAAAAGGTTTGTTCAGGCCGACCGGCTCTGGATGATCATCCGGCGCAGTCTCTTGATCACGAGTTCTCTGGAAGCATTTTTGTTTTGCTGATTCCAGGCAGCAACGATCGTTGTCTTCATATTGCCGATGGGATAGAACTCCAGATCTTTGTTGTTTTCGATCCGGGGTGTGTTGCTGACTGCGGCAATCCCCATGCCGTGTTCAACATTAAGAAGTATGGAATCAATATTTGGCAGGGATATCATCTGCTTTTCAGAGATTCCGGCGTGAAGCTCGAGTTCTTTTTGGAAATTTTTCATGCCATGTGACCCTTCAGAGGAAACATAAAAGGGAAGCTGTGAGGCACGGGAAATGTCCAGAACATTATTGTTTGTCACACCCAGAGATTTGTGAGCAATGATTCCAAAGTGAATGACCTGCAGGCGGGTATAGTTTAGTGCATTATTGTTTTGCACTTCATCCATCAATGTAACACCGATGTCGATCTCATCATTTTTTAAAGCGACGTTAAGCTGCTTATGTGTCATGAAATCGATGGATATATTGATCCTGTCCCGAAGCTGCCGGATCACTTCCGAGAACGGATTCATCATGATGGAGCCGATGCCGCTGCCTTCTAAGAAAGCAATCTGGACATTATCCGCAATACGGTCACGCAGGTTTTTGGCATCCGCCCATGCATCGTCTATGATCTCATTTGCTTCGGTAAAGGCCTTTTTCATTAAGGCACCCTGCATGGTCAGGCGAAGGCTGGTGGTAGACCGGTCGAAGAGTTTGAAGCCAAGCTCTTCTTCCAGAGCAGAGATCTGCTTGCTGACAGTTGGCTGGGATACATACAACCTTCTGGCTGTCTCGGAATAGTTTTTATATTTACATAATGTGAGAAAATATTCGATTTGAGTAGAATTCATGTTAATACCTCGCTTATAATATCAACAAAACATAAAAACTATCGGTTGTATTATAACATAATTCTGCACAGCGAAAAATCATAGTTTTTTAATTAACAATGGGTATTTGGCGATAGGAGGAATGTCAAAATGACCGAAATGCAGATGAAATGTTTCCTTACGCTGGCAGAAGAGTTGAATTTCACAAAGGCTTCCAAAACGCTGTGCATATCACAGTCTACTTTAAGCGCGCATATATCCGCTTTGGAAAAGAACATAGGGGCGGCACTTTTTCAGCGTTCCAATAAAAAAGTAACCCTATCCCAGGAAGGATGTATTTTATATCCTGCATTCAGGCGTGCTCATGAAATGATCGAAAATGCGACGAGAGAAGCGCAGGAACTGCACGAAGGAAAATCGAATATCCTGCGGATCGCATTTTTAGACGGGATGCTTTCGGATGATGCGATCCAATCGCTTGATCTGATCGAACTGTTCAAAAAGGAACATCCGTCAGTGCAGATCCAGATTACAAGCGCAAACGAAAATCAGATTCTGGACCAGATTGAAAAAGACCAGCTGGATGTGATTTTTTCATTTGGCCAGGGAATGCATATCAAATCAGAACTGACCGGGAAAATGATGCTTGAAAATCCGCTCTGTATCCTGTGTGAAAAGGGCAGGTATTCGGAAAAGCATCCGTTTGACGCGCGTGCACTCGAAAAGGAGACACTGATCGTGATCGAAAAGGAGACGGGGCCGTCAGAGGAGGAGTATATCCGTCAGATGATATCCTCATATGATGTGGAACCGAAAAAGATCATTCAGGTTAGCTCAATGGAAGCCAAAATATTCTGTATTGCAACCGGTTACGGGATTGGCATAGCAGATTATCTGACCCGTATTGAAGAACCGGACCGGTTTGATCTGATCCCTGTAAAAAATGTGTATTCCCAGTATGGGTTTTTGCGGAAAAAGAAAGCGAAAAACCCAACAACAGATATGTTTTTTGATTTTCTTGAAACCTGTGACCGGCCAATGAATGTATTGGAAGGGATACAATCATAGCAATTTATCGATTGAAGTATTCTGGATGGATTCTTCTCATTAAAAAACCTCTGAAATATAATTTAATTAGACCTAAGGGAATTCAAACACCATCCTATCCCTAAACAATGAAATAAGAGGAGGTTTAAACTATGAGTGGAAGACTGAACGGTAAAGTTGCTATCGTCACAGGAGGAGCCGGCCCGATCGGTTCAGCTATCGCAAAAGCTTATGCAGCAGAAGGCGCACAGGTAGTCGTAGCAGATAAATGTGCAGTAGACGGCGTTGATTTCGTTGAGACTGACATGAAAGACCGCGAGCAGGTCAAAGCCATGGCAAAAGCTGTTGCAGACAAATACGGCAAGATCGACATTCTTGTAAATTCTAACGGTATGTATTTCAGCAAACCTTTCCTTGAGTGTACGGATGAGGACTGGTGGAATGTAATGGATACCAATCTTTTAACAGACATCTATGCTATGTGGGAAGTACTTCCTTACATGATCGAAGCAAAATCCGGTTCTGTTATCAATATCGCATCTAAGATCGGTGCGAATCGTCCGAACAATGAAGCTGCATTCCATTCATTTGCAAATGGTGCACTCGTACATGTCAGCAAATGTATCAACATGGATATGGCAAAAGAAGGCATCCGCGTAAACTGCATCTCCGCAGGTATCACAGATGATGCGATCGAAGCAGCTCCGCTTTGGAAGAACTTCATCGATCCGGGTGTTATCCCGATGGGACGCACCATGAAACCGGAAGAAGTAGCGGGTGCAGCAGTATACCTTGCATCTGATGAAGCATCTTTCGTATCCGGCGCTCTGATCGAAGTAGACGGCGGCTGGGTAGGCGGCGAGCATATGACCGCAAGAGACTGCTAAATTCATCAACAGGATCTGAAAAGATCCAAAGATGAAACTTTCGATCAATCTGTATAAGGAGGAATTACCATGGCAATGAAAATGGATTACGATTCAAAAGGAAAGGTATTAACAGAAAAAGTTGAACTTGTTCCGGAAGGAACCGGTCTGGTAGAAGGAAAAGTTGCGCTGATCACAGGTGCGACACTTGGTATCGGTCTGGCAATGGCTACCGTATTCGCAAAACATCGCGCCAAAGTCATCATTACCGGCATTGAGGAAGAAATCGGACAGGCAAATGCAGCATTCTTAAATGACTGTGGCTGCGAAGTGACTTATGTAAACGCAAATGCTTTTAACAGAGATGAGATCGACGCATTATTTGATCTGATCAAGGAAAAATATGGTCGCATCGATATCCTGATCAACTCTGCAGGCTATAACATCCCGGCACACTTTATGGAGTGTACGGAAAGCCAGTTCCGTCAGCTTGTAGGCATTCATGGTCTTGCACATGTTTATACACTGCAGAACGCGATCCCGATGATGCAGGCACAGGGCGGCGGTGTTGTATTAGAGTTCGGTTCCAAATCATCCGATCGTCCGGGCGACTACGATCCGTTCTACTGTCTGGCAAAGGCAGGCGCAAAGCTGATGAGCAAGAGTCTGAATATGGAATTCGGACCGGACAACATCCGCATCAACCTGATCTGCCCGGGCCCGACTATCACAGGTATGACCCAGGACAACGACGGCAATATCGTTCCGGCATTCGCTCCGGGCGGCCCGGTATTAAAACAGACATCCCTGCGTAAGATCGCTATGCCGGTCGACATTGCAGATGCAGCACTGATCATTTGCTCAGACTATGCAAGATATATCGGTGGATTAACCTATAATGTAGATGGCGGTATTGTTATCTAATGACAGGATACTGAATATGAGGTGAATTGCTCCGCTTCGGCGGAGCAATTTTTCGAATAAACAGTATCTCACTATTGTTATCTCAAAATGATTGAGGAGGAATGAAGCAAATGGCTAAAGGAATGATCAAGGTCGTAGCAGATCGCTGCAAGAGCTGTGGCTATTGCATCAAGTTCTGCCCGAAAGGCGTTCTTGCCATCGGTAAGAACGTAAATGCCAAGGGTTATGAGTATGTGGAACCGGTAAATGCGGACGATTGCATCGCATGTGCGATCTGCGGACGGATCTGCCCGGATGGTGCGATCGAGGTATATAAAAACTAGGAGGTAAAAAGATATGGCAAGAGTGTTGATGAAAGGCTGTGAAGCGATTGCGGAAGCAGCAGTAAGAGCCGGCTGTAGATTTTTTGCCGGATATCCGATCACACCACAGAACGAGATCCCGGAGTATTTTGCAAGAAGACTTCCGGAAGTGGGTGGCGTATTTGTACAGGGCGAATCAGAAGTTGCATCCGTAAATATGGTATACGGAGCAGCTTCCGCTGGGACCCGTTCCATGACTTCTTCTTCGAGCCCGGGCATTTCTCTGAAAAGTGAAGGCATTTCTTATTGCGCGGCTGCAAGGATTCCGATGGTGTATTGTAATGTGGCACGAGGCGGTCCGGGTGTAGGCGCGATCCAGCCGGCACAGCAGGATTATTTTCAGGCAACCAAGGCTTCCGGAAACGGTGGCTTCCAGATGATCGTATATGCACCGTCTACTGTACAGGAAGCGGTCGATATGACCTACAAAGCATTTGACGATGCAGACAGAGACCGTAACCCGGTCCTGATCCTTGCAGACGGTGTAATCGGAACCATGATGGAACCGGTTGTGCTTCCGGAAATGAAGTCTGATGAAGAAGTGAAAGCAATCAAGGACAGCAAGAGAGCATGGTCTTGTATCGGACATGAACTGGATTATGTCAATCGTGCCTGGATCGAGCCGGGCATGTGGGACAATGACCGCTGGGAACAGGCGAACAAAGATGCGGCGGCGATGTATGAAACATGGGTGCCGGAATCAGAAATCTATATGGTAGAAGACGCTGAGGTAGTGATCACGGCTTATGGAATCTCCGGTCGGATCGCAAAGTCGGTTGTTGAGATCCTGCGGGCACAGGGCAAAAAGGTTGGTCTGATCCGCCCGATCACCGTCAATCCGTTCCCGTATGAAGCATATGAAGCGATCAACTATGATATCTGTAAGGCAGTTCTGGACGTGGAAATGTCTATCCCGGCACAGTTTGTAAAGGATGTGGATTTTGCAGTTCGTCAGCGTGCGAAGATTGAAACCTGTCTTTGCTCCGGCGGCAAGATCATGAGCAGAGAAGCAGTAATGGAAGCAGTAAACCGGATTCTTTCCGAGTAAGGAGGTCAGAAAATGGAATTGATTTATTCGAGAACGAAAACACTCCAGGAAGATAAAGTGTCCGGTTTTTGTCCGGGCTGCATGCACGGCACGGTTATGAAGCTGATCGGCGAGGTCCTGGATGAAATGGATATGGTAAAACATGCGGTATGCACACTCGGAATCGGCTGCTGTGGTCTGCACATGGACTATGTGGCCTATGATAATATCACTTCTCCACACGGACGTGCCTGCGCCGTTGCAACCGGCATCAAACGCAGCAATCCGGAATCACTTGTGTTCACGTATCAGGGCGACGGTGATTTTGCAGCGATCGGTCTGGCAGAGTCTGTTTCTGCAGCAAACCGCGGCGAGAAGTTTACCGTAATCTTTATTAATAATGGCATCTATGGTATGACCGGCGGACAGCTTGCACCGACGACACTGCTTGGCATGAAGGCATCTACCGCTCCCAAGGGACGTATCGCAGAAGAGCACGGATATCCGATGCATATGAGTGAGATCTTAAATCAGCTGACAGCACCGGCTTACATCGAGCGTACAAGCTGTAATAATCCGCAGAATCTGATGAAAACAAAAAACGCGATCAAAAAAGCATTTAAATATCAGTTGGAAGGAAAGGCTTTTTCCATGGTAGAGATAGTAACAAGCTGCCCGACCAACTGGGGACTGGATCCAATGAAATCTCTGGAATTCCTTGAGGAAAAGATGCTTCCGGAATACCCGCTTGGGGTTGTCAGAGATGTGCAGTAAGGAAGGAGGATCAAAATGGAAACCAATTTATGTGTAGCCGGATTCGGCGGACAGGGCGTTATGACGCTTGGAAAATTCCTGGCGCAGGCGACCTGCGATTCTACAGATAAAAATGTCACCTTCTTCCCGTCCTACGGCGCTGAGCAGCGTGGTGGTACCGCAAACTGCTTCGTTGTTATTTCCGATGAGCAGGTAGGCGCACCGCTTGGCGATGTTATGGATGATCTGATCGTTATGAACGGACCGTCACTGGCAAAATTCCTGCCGACACTGAAAGAAGGCGGCACACTTTATATCAACAGCTCCATCGTAGATGAGCCGACAGACAGACCGGATGTCAAAGTCGTAAAAGCTCCGGTAACAGAGATGGCTCTGGAGATGGGAAATGCCAAAGTACTGAACGTTATCATGCTTGGCGTATACATCGGCTATTCAGAGGTTGTTTCTCCGGAAGTTGTTTGGGGAACGATCGAGCATAAGCTGGCATCCAAGGCTAAACTGCTTCCGCTGAACAAAGAAGCATTTGAGAAAGGCCTTGCGATCGGAAGAGAACAAAGATAATCGGGTATCATCCTTTTCCCCCCTCTTATAAGACTGTCATGCGAATTATCGTATGGCAGTCTTATTTTATTGGAATAGGGATGCGATTATTATTCTGGCAGAGGAAGGGTACTTTAGCACGCCAAAATCGTGCATAATATATAAAATATAATATTTAATATAAAAAATGCGTGACGCGGGGGCATTTTTGTAGTACAATGAAATAGCAGTTACCATTGAGTAAACACGATTGGTTTTATTTTCGCAGATCCAATAGGGTAAACAGGTGAGAGCATGACCGATATCAAGCCCCTGATCGGGGAACATGTGAACTTCATATTTGTCAGTGAGGCCGGCAGCGGCAAGAGTGAGATCGCATTGAATTTTGCGCACTGGCTGAAAGGTCTTGGCGATAAGCCGGTACACTTTTTTGACATGGATATGACAAAGCCATTGTTCCGTTCCCGCGATGTCTGTGAGGAGATGGAAGCGGCAGGGATCATTTTTCATTATGAAGAGCAGTTCATGGATGCGCCGACACTGGTCGGAGGTGTCAACCGCCTGTTAAGAGATCCGGATTGTTATGTGATCCTCGACGTGGGCGGAGATTACATCGGTGCACGCTCAGTCGGCGGATATGCGCCGCAGATCAATACGGACCAGACGATCGTCTATTATGTATTGAATTCCTACAGACCATGGTCTTATGACATTGACCATATCGACGGGACACTTGGGAAGATCCTTGGCGTATCCCATATCGAACTTGGAAAGCTTCATATGATCAATAATCCGAACAACGGTCTGACGACGACCGAGAAGGAATTCTTAGACGGATGCAGCAGGATGGAGGAGATCATTTCTCCGTATGCCGCGATCGATTTTGCCTGTGTCAGAGAAGAGCTGTATGAGCAGGTGAAGGATTCTCAGAAGATTCCGGTCTTCCCGATCCATCTGTTCCTGACATATGAATGGCTGAACGCGGACCTGGATCTGGATGTGAACATTGCGCCGGGCGGACCACCGGTGCCGGGAAGAGGTTAAGTACGGTTGATAATACATGACGGATCTATGTCATGTGTTTGAGATAAATAAAAGATTGCTTCATACAATCTTAAGGGGAACATAGTAACGGTTTTATGAGAGGAGGAATTGTTCAAATGGGAAAAGGAACAATCAAGGTTGTAGCAGATCGCTGTAAGAGCTGCGGCTACTGCATCAAGTTCTGCCCGAAGGGTGTTCTCGCCATCGGTAAGAATGTAAATGCCAAAGGCTACGAGTATGTTGAACCGGTGAACATGGATGATTGTATCGCCTGTGCGATCTGTGGACGTATCTGCCCGGATGGTGCGATCGAGGTATACAAAAACTAGGAGGTAAAAAGATATGGCAAGAGTATTGATGAAAGGCTGCGAAGCAATCGCGGAAGCAGCAGTAAGAGCCGGCTGTAGATTTTTTGCCGGATATCCGATCACACCGCAGAACGAGATCCCGGAGTATTTTGCAAGAAGACTTCCGGAAGTGGGCGGTAACTTTGTACAGGGTGAGTCTGAAGTAGCATCCATCAACATGGTTTATGGTGCAGCTGCAGCAGGCGCAAGAGCAATGACATCATCCTCCAGCCCGGGAATTGCTCTGAAATCAGAAGGTATTTCCTATTGTGCGGCAGCACGTATTCCGATCGTTTACTGCAACGTGGCACGTGGAGGCCCAGGTGTAGGTGCGATCCAGCCGGCACAGCAGGATTATTTTGAGGCTACTAAGGCAGCCGGTAACGGTGGATTCCGCATGAAGGTTTATGCTCCGTCTACCGTACAGGAAGCTGTTGACATGACATACAAAGCATTTGATGACGCAGACAGAGACCGTAACCCGGTCCTGATCCTTGCTGACGGTGTTATCGGGACCATGATGGAGCCGGTAGAGCTTCCGGAAATGAAATCCGAAGAAGAAGTCAAAGCAATCCAGGATGGAAAGAAAGACTGGGCTTGCATCGGACATAAGCTTGACTATGCAAACCGCTCCTGGATCCAGCCGGGACAGTGGGACACTGTAAAAATGCAGCAGTGGAACGAAGATGCTTATGAAATGTACAAGACATGGGAACCGGAAGTAGAGATCTACCAGGTTGAGGATGCGGAAGTTGTTATGACAGCATATGGTATCTCCGCACGTATCTGCAAATCTGTTGTTGATATCCTCCGCGCAGAAGGCAAGAAGGTTGGTCTGATCCGTCCGATCACAGTAAGCCCGTTCCCGTATGATGCTTACGATGCGATCAACTATGATATCTGCAAGACGGTCCTGGATGTTGAGATGTCCATTCCGCCGCAGTTTATCGCAGACGTAGATCGTGCTATTCACCATCGCGCAGAGATCGAGACCTGCCTGTGCTCAGGTGGTAACATCATGAGCCGCGATGCTGTGATCGAAGCAGTTAACAAACTTCTGGCAAAATAATAGGAGGAAACAAGCGATGGAATTAATTTATTCAAGAACCAAAACCATCCAGGAAGATAAAGTATCCGGTTTCTGTCCTGGTTGTATGCATAGCACGGTCATCAAGCTGATCGGCGAAGTTATTGAAGAACTCGATGTAGTAGATAAGTCCGTACTGATCACCGGAATCGGCTGCTGCGGTCTGCACATGGACTACATCGCATATGATACGATTACCGCACCGCACGGACGTGCCTGCGCAGTTGCTACCGGTATGAAGAAAGCAAGCCCGGATTCTCTGATCTTTACCTATCAGGGTGACGGTGACTTCGCTTCCATCGGTCTGGCAGAGTCTGTTTCCGCAGCAAACCGTGGCGGCAACTTTACCGTAATCTTCATCAACAACGGTATCTACGGTATGACAGGCGGACAGATGGCTCCGACCACTCTGCTTGGCATGAAGGCTTCTACCGCTCCGAAGGGACGTATCGCAGAAGAGCACGGATATCCGATGCACATGAGCGAGATCTTAGATAAGCTGACAGCACCGGCTTACATCGAGCGTACAAGCTGCAACAATCCGCAGAACGTTATGAAGACCAAGAAAGCGATCACAAAGGCATTCAAGAACCAGCTCGAAGGCAAAGGCTTCTCTATGGTAGAGATCGTAACAAGCTGCCCGACCAACTGGGGCCTTGATCCGATGAAGTCTCTTGACTTTATCGAAGAGAAGATGCTTCCGGAGTATCCGCTTGGCGTGATCAGAGATACGATTGGATAAGGGAAAGGAGAACACTATGGAAACTAATTTATGTGTAGCCGGATTCGGCGGACAGGGCGTTATGACGCTTGGAAAATTCCTGGCGCAGGCAACCTGCGATTCTACAGATAAAAATGTCACCTTCTTCCCGTCCTACGGCGCTGAGCAGCGTGGTGGTACCGCAAACTGCTTCGTTGTTATCTCCGATGAGCAGGTAGGCGCACCGCTTGGCGATGTTATGGATGATCTGATCGTTATGAACGGACCGTCACTGGCAAAATTCCTGCCGACACTGAAAGAAGGCGGCACACTTTATATCAAC
>JAZQEX010000095.1:0-15326 GCA_045539215.1 Eubacterium sp.
GGGCTTCGATTTCGTCAAATAAGAGTTTTCAGAAATAACAAAAAAGAGGTACTTGTCAGTTTGATATGCTACCCCCAAGTAGGACAATGAAATATAAAACCTACTTGGGGGTATTTCTATGTCCAGAAAAAGTAAGATTGATCCTGAAGAAAAGGTAAGGATAGTTGAGCGGGTACTAGAGGATGAAATCAGTGTTTCTGAAGCGGCTCGGTTGACAGGTGTGGTTAGATCCAGCATTCGCCGCTGGCGCAATCTATATCTCGCTGATGGTCCCACTGCCCTTATGCCTCAGTCCAGTAACAAAGTTTATTCTCAGGAGCTAAAGCGACAGGCAGTTCATGAATATCTTGATGGAAAGTCAAGCCAGGCAGATATCGTAAAAAAATATCATTTGCGCAGTTCTTCCCAGTTGCAAAACTGGATAAAGGAGTATACTACTCATGGAGAGATCAAATCACGCTCAAGCGGAGGAGGTAGCTACATGAGGAAATCCAGAAGCACAACACAGGAAGAAAGACTATCGATCGTCCAGGACTGCCTGGCCAACGATAAGAACTATGGGGCAATGGCATTAAAATACCAGTGTTCTTACCAGCAGGTGCGAAACTGGGTAAAACGGTATGAGGAAATGGGTTATGCAGGTCTGGAAGACCGAAGGGGGCATCGTGCAGGAACAATGCCAAGCCGCACTCCTGAAGAGGAAATGCGGGACAGGATCGCAGAGCTGGAGCGCCGTAACCGTGATCTGCAGATGGAGAATGAACTGTTAAAAAAAGTCAGAGAGTTAGAGATGAAGGATCGCTATCTCTGACTCGCCATCTTTATAAATACCAGGCGATCCGGGAACTCTCTGAAGAAAGGTATTTTCCTGTGGAACGGCTCTGTAGTCAACTTCATGTTCCACGTTCTGCGTATTATCGGTGGTTGAAAAATCCGGAAAGCATAAATGAGCAAAAGAATCGGGAGATCTCCGAGAAGATCAAGAAGATCCACGAAGAACACCCTGATATGGGATACCGAAGGATCCGCGATGAACTAGACAGAAGATATGATACAGCTGTCAATGACAAGCGAGTCCTTCGTTTATGTCGTAAGAACCGCATCCAGTCAACTATAAAGTGGAAGCCAAAAAGCTGCACAAGAGCAGCGAATGATCCTGCGCATATCGCTAAAAATTACCTGAACCGGGACTTTCACGCGGACGCGCCAAATGAAAAATGGCTGACCGATGTGACAGAGTTCAAGTATTATATCGGCATCGAGGTCCATAAAGTATACCTGAGTGCCATTCTGGATCTATATGACCATCGGATCGTTGCCTTTCAGATCAGCAACCATAACGATAATCCACTGGTAATGGATACCTTTGATGAAGCAGTCCGTCTGGAGCCGGATGCGCAACCCCTGTTCCATTCAGACCGAGGTTTCCAATACACTAGCAAGCAGTTTAGCACAAGGCTGAAGAAGCACCATATGAAACAGAGCATGTCCAGAGTAGCCCATTGTATTGACAACGGACCAATGGAAGGTTTCTGGGGTATTTTGAAACGTGAGAAGTATTATGGAAGACGTTTCACGTCACGAGAAGCACTTGTCGGGATGATTACGGAGTATATCCACTACTACAATGCTGAACGGATTCAGAGAAAACTTCATCGGATGAGTCCGATGGAATTTCATGCAGCATTTGCAGCTGCAGCATAAAGAATACCGCCAGCTGATTTCTCAACTGACGGTATTCGGTCACTTATTATTTTTCACTGTCCTCTTGACGGGTAGCACACCAGTTCATTGACAGGTACCTCTTTTTTTGAATCGGAGTGACAGGATTTGAACCTGCGATCTCTCGCCCCCCAGACGAGCGCTTTACCAGACTAAGCCACACCCCGGTGTTTTACGAACGAGAGAAGTATAGCATATTTTCCGGGATGTGCAAATAGATTTCATTGCCTTTTTGTATTATTTATACTATATTGAGTATGTGTTACTGTTTCTAATTGAGGGAGAGTTGAGTTGTGAGAGAGATTACACCGGACAATTACGAACCTGATGAGGAAGAGGAAATTGTCGAAGAAGTAGAAATTGCTGAGGAATCGGATGAGACAACAGAGACGGTAATGGAAGATGAACCGTCAGATGAGACAGTAGAAGAGAATGTAGCAGAGGATGATACGGCAACAGAGATGCCTGCAGAGGAATCTGTAGAAGAATCAGCAGAAGACGATGCACCGGAAGAAGCAGATGATTCCGGGAAGAAAGATAAAAAACTGAGTAAAGGACTGATCGCGCTTATTGTATGTGCGATTGTTGTTGTGGGTGTATATCTGACTGGATTTATTGTGTTCCAGACAGCATTTTTTATGCCTAAAACTTCTGTGAACCAGGTTGATGTTTCGTGGAAGACTCATAAGGAAGCAGAAGCACTCCTGACGGCTGATGTCGAAGGTTATGAGCTTAAGATCGAGGAACGCAATGATCAGACAGAGATCCTTAAGGGGGCGGATTTTGGTGTGAAGGCAAAGCTTGACAACAAGGTGGACGAGGCACTGAAGGCGCAGGATACGAAGCTTTGGTTTGTTGATGTATTCCAGGATAAGGAAATCCATCTGGATGATATTGCAGTATATGATGCGGATGCTTTAAATGAAGTGATCCCGACATTGAATTGTCTGGATGAAGAACAGATGATCCCTTCTGAAAATGCGACGATCTCTGAAACCATGACAGACGGCGCTTTTACGATCGTAGATGAGGTTTACGGTACAGAAGCGATCTCTGACAATGTATATGCGGCGATCAATGAAGCAGTGGCAGGAATGGAGCCGACTGTCAATCTGGCAGATAAAGGATGCTACATCGATCCTGTATTAAAAGCAGATTCACAGGAAGCTGCAGATGCTCTGGCTGCGGTGAATGACATTGCCTGCATGACGATCACATATGAGATGGCGGGAACAGATCCGTATCTGATCGATGGAAATGTGATCCGTCAGTGGATCGATGTTTCAGATGATCTGGAAGTCACATTTGATGAAGAGTATGTTACTGATTTTGTGGAGGCATTCGCAGAAGAGTATGACACATCATTTACAGAGCGTGAGTTTGTAAACCATGCGGGAGAAACCGTAATCGTACCGGGCGGATATTTCGGATGGCAGCTGGATAAAAAGGCAGAAGAGGAGCTTTTGCTGGAAGAACTCGAAGCAAAAGAGGATGTGACCAGGGAACCGTGCTGGAAACACACAGCGATCAGCCTTGGCGAACATGAATATGGCGATAAGTATATTGAAGTAGATCTGACCAGGCAGACGGTTTACCTGATGGAAAATGGTGAAGTAGTCTGGGAAACACCGTGTGTTACCGGTAAGACATCCCGTCGTCATGGTACGACACCGGGCATGTATTCGATTTATATCAAGCAAAGAAACCGTACCTTAAACGGGCGAAACGATGACGGTACAGAATACCACTCGCCGGTTGCTTACTGGATGCCGTTTAACGGCGGACAGGGACTGCATGATGCAAGATGGCGTGGAAAGTTTGGCGGTTCGATCTATGTCTATAGCGGATCGCACGGTTGCGTGAACCTGCCAACATCTGCAGCAGCTGAGCTGTATGATATGGTGGAGGTCGGCACACCGGTTATTGTTTACTGGTCAAATACTGAGGATGATTAAATGAGTTGGACAGAGAATGTACGCCGGGTGGTTCCTTATACACCCGGCGAACAGCCTAAAGAGCGAAATATTATTAAGTTAAATACCAATGAGAATCCCTTCCCGCCGTCTCCGGCGGTACGCGTGGCAATCCGCGAAGTGAGTGAAGAGGGGATGCGCAGGTATCCGGATCCGAGTGCAGATGTATTGGTGTCTGCGATCGCGGAGGAGTACGGCGTAGAAAAAGACGAAGTGTTTGTCGGGGTCGGGTCAGATGATGTACTGGCTATGGCGTTCCTGACGTTTTTTAATAGTGAAAGACCGATCCTTTTCCCTGATATCACCTATTCTTTTTATGATGTCTGGGCAGATCTTTACAGGATTCCGTACGAATGTATCCCGTTAAAAGAGAATTTTTCGATCGATCCACAAGACTATAAAAAAGAGAATGGCGGCGTGATCCTGCCAAATCCGAACGCACCGACAGGGGTATGCCTTGGAACGGATATGATCGAGACGATCATTCAAAGCAATCCTGATTCCGTCGTGATCATCGATGAGGCATATGTTGATTTCGGTGCAGTTTCTGTTTTGCCTTTGATCAAAAAATATGATAATCTCTTAGTCGTTCAGACAATGTCAAAATCCAGATCACTGGCTGGCATGCGGATCGGATTTGCATTTGGCGACGCAAAACTGATCAAATATCTGAATGATGTGAAGTTTTCATTTAATTCCTACACGATGGACCAGACAACGCTGGCAGCAGGTGTGGCAGCAGTGAAAGACCGTGTATATTTTGAAACGTGCTGCAGGAAGATCATTGCGACACGTGAATGGGTGAAAGAGGAGTTAAAGGAACTGGGATTTGCCTTCCCGGATTCAAAATCAAACTTCATTTTTGCGACGCATCCGACATATCCGGCAAAGATGTTGTTTGAGGAACTGAAGAAGAAAAAGATCTATGTCCGGTATTTTAATAAACCACGCATTGATGACTATATCCGGATCACCATTGGGACTGATGCACAGATGCGGACATTTCTGGATGCCGTAAAAGAGATTCTTAAGGAGACAGGTAATACATGGATGCAATCGTAAACTGGTATATGTCCACGATCGGTACACATATACCGCGGGAGCTGTCGGTGTTCATCATTTCGATGTGCCCGATCTTAGAGCTTCGTGGGGGACTGATCGTGGCGAGACTTTTGGACCTACCGATGTGGCGGGCGATTTTTTTATGTGTGGTCGGAAATATCATTCCGATCCCGTTTGTACTTTTATTTATCAAGCAGATCTTAAAGTGGCTTAAGAAGATACCGGGACTTGGGAAACTGGCGCAGAAGATCGAAGACAGAGCGATGAAGAAAAAAGACGGCGTTGAGAAGGCAGAGTTCTGGGGACTGGTTGCCTTCGTCGGCATTCCGCTTCCGGGAACCGGTGCCTGGACTGGCTCTCTGGTGGCATCGCTTTTGGATGTTAAGATTAAAAAAGCTGTCGTGGCAGAGCTTTTGGGAATCTGCATCGCGACAGTGATCATGAGTCTTCTGATGTATGGTCTTGTCGGGAACGTCATCAGTTGACAGAATACAACTATGTATGTAAAATAGTACAAAGAATGTATACAAAAAACAATTTTACATACAAACAGAGGAAATGATTATGGATAATATCAGCTTAAAGGCGCTTGCGAAGATCAATCTCGGCCTGGATGTAATCGGTAAGCGGGAAGACGGCTATCATGATGTCAGAATGATCATGCAGTCGATCCATCTCTACGACAGAGTGGAGATCAAAAAGACCCGTTCCCCGAAGATCCGTGTGGAGGTAAATCTTTATTATCTTCCGGTTGATGAGAATAACCTGGTCTATAAAGCGGCAGCGCTTATGAAGGAAAAATACGGGATCAAGGAAGGCGTACGCATTACCTTGCAGAAGTTCATCCCGGTCGCGGCGGGACTTGGCGGCGGCAGCTCTGATGCGGCTGCGGTTCTGGTTGGCATGAACCGGATGTTTAAGCTGGGATTAAAGCAGGAGGAACTGATGGCAGTCGGTGCCCAGATTGGCGCAGATGTTCCGTTTTGTGTTATGCGGGGGACAGCTCTTGCAGAAGGAATCGGTGAGAAGCTTACGGCATTGCCTCCGGTACCGAAATGTCCTGTCCTGATCGCGAAACCGGGCGTGGCTGTTTCGACGGCTGAGGTTTATCAGAATCTCAAGCTTACTGAAGGGATACAGCATCCGGATATTGATGGCATGATCGAAGAGATCAATAATAAAAATCTGGAGGGGATCGCGTCGAAGATGGGGAATATCCTTGAGACAGTGACGATCCCGCGTTATCCGGTGATCAAAGAGATCAAAAAGATCATGATGGAGCATGGTGCCTTGAATGCAATGATGAGTGGCAGCGGTCCGTCCGTTTTCGGCCTTTTCAAAGAGGAAAAGGATATCCAGGCTGCCTATGAAGCTTTGAAGGCATCTGAACTGGTGAAAAATCTGTACACGTCGGAATTACATCATAACCGGCGATAGAAAGGAGGCTTTTATGACCGATAATCTTGAGTTAAAAATGGATGCGTATCTGCCTCTGAGAAATGTGGTCTTTCAGACACTGCGCACGGCGATCCTGACCGGAGAATTGCAGCCGGGTGAGCGCCTGATGGAATTGCAGCTTGCAGATAAGCTGGGGGTTTCCAGAACGCCGATCAGGGAAGCGATCCATATGCTGGAAAAAGAAGGGTTGGCAAAGATCGTTCCGCGTAAAGGCGCACATGTTGCCAAGATGACGGAAAAGGATCTGATCGATGTCCTGATGATTCGTAAAACGCTCGAAGATCTGGCATTGCGTACGGCATGCGAGCTGATCACAAAAGATGAGTTGAGCGAGCTGGAAGATGCGATGCATCTGTTTGAAGACTGTACAAAACAGGATGATGTTGTAAAAACAGCACAGGCGGATGTGGCTTTTCATGATGTGATCTATAAGGCAGCAGACAATCCGAAGCTTTTAGTGATCTTGAATAATCTGCGTGAGCAGATGTATCGGTACCGTGTAGAGTACTTAAAGGACAGCAGCATTTTCCCGCAGCTGATCAAAGAGCACAGGGAGATGTATGAAGCTATCGTTTCCGGAAATCAGGATGCGGCAGCAGAGTGTCTTGATAAGCATCTGCACAATCAGGCAATGGCGGTTAGAGACATCATCCGCGAACAGGAGTAATATGACAGGAGATATCAGGCTGTCTTTAAAGAGCAGTCATCAGGTGCCCGGGCAGGAGATGCAGGTAATGACGTCTACTGCACCAGGCACCTGCTTTATCAAAAACGGAAAATATCATGTGCTGTATGAAGAGGCACAGGAGGGCGGGGATGCAGTGATCAAAAATCACCTGATCCTCTCGGAAGAGCAGATGGAGCTCAGACAAAAAGGGGCCATCCGGTCGAAAATGGTGTTTTCCGAAAATCAAAAGCATGCGACAGACTATATTACGCCTTACGGGCAGATCCCGATCGTGATCCATACCAGTGGATATGAGGTGACAGGGTTATCGGAAGAATCCGGTGAGATCTGTGTTGTGGCACAGTATCGGATGGAGTCCGGCGGGGCGAATGTAACAGAATGTAAAATGGAGATTACGGTAAGTACTCCGGAACCGTAAGAAGGAAAAATCAATGGAACATACAAAAAATGACAGAAAGTATGCGCCGATTGGTGTTTTTGATTCGGGTATCGGCGGACTGACAGTGGCACGGGAGATCATGCGGCAGATTCCGCATGAGGATATCGTTTATTTCGGAGATACGGCGCGTGTGCCATACGGAAGTAAATCAAAGGATACGATCATCCGGTTTTCCAGACAGATCATCCGTTTTTTGAAAACAAAAGATGTCAAGGCGATCGTTGTGGCTTGTAATACGGCAAGTGCACAGGCGCTGGAAGATATCAGGCCGGAGCTTGATATTCCGATCCTTGGTGTGGTAAAACCCGGCGCGCGTGTGGCGGCACAGGTGACAGAAAACGGAAAGATCGGGGTGATCGCGACATCGAGTACGATCGAGAGTCAGCTGTATAACCGCGTGATCCACATGCACAATCCAAAGGCGCAGGTCTTCGGAAAGGCATGTCCGCTCTTTGTACCGCTGGTCGAAGAAGGATGGTTAAAAGATCCGGTGACAAAAGAAGTGGCCTGCAGATATTTAGAGCCTCTGATGGCATCCGGGATTGACACACTGATCATGGGGTGCACCCATTTTCCGCTGCTTCGTTCTTTGCTCCGGGAGATCCTCGGCGAAGGTGTTACGCTCGTTAACCCGGCCTATGAGACGACGAAGGATCTGGAACGTGTCTTGAAAGAAAACGGAATCGCGAATGATGGCGCAGGCCGTACGGATGGACAGAGACATGAGTTTTATGTCAGTGATGCGGCGAACAAATTCCGCGCATTTGCGGATTCGATCCTGCCATATGGCGTTGACAGGACGCAGCTGATCGATATTGAATCATATTAAATAAAAAAGGTGCCAGACCTGGCACCTTTTTTATTCTTATTTTTCGCCCATCAGACGTCTGAAGAAGCCTTTCTTCTTTTCCGGCTTTTCAAGCTGACCGCGGATACCGCGTACATCTGTGATGTAGAGCCCGCTGATCGTCGCCTTAACTTCCTTCTTGATCGGGATGATCGGGAAAACCTGTGCATCTGCTACAAAGGTCATGATCCTCGGTCCGACTTTTGCCTTAACGATCGGCACCTTGAACAGCTTGCTGTACCACGGTACCCCGTCGATGGCTTCCTGCGGAAGTCCGGACTCCTTCAGCTTCATTTTCTTCTTGTCAATAACAAGCATGTTAACCTGCTGCTTGTATTGCTCAATCTGTGCCTGCTGCTCCTCTTGTCTTTTGGAAGCACGCTTATTCAGAAAATATAAAATGATCGCAAATGCCGCAACAACTGCAGCAGTAACGATAATTGAGACCAATAATGAAACGCTCAAAACATCTCCTCCTTTTCGTCATACTGCGCCTATTCTATCATTTCCATCGTGGATTGGCAAGGCAGATAAGACACATTTTTAACACAATTTATGCCTTTTCATATATCTTTGAATGTGCTATATTGTTAAACAATGGTTTATTTCGCAAATTATGCTTTGCGTTTCCTATAAAAATATACAAAGGTTATTATAAAAATCGATCAGAAAGGTAACATCATGAAGAAAAGAATTGTTTTATTAACAGCAGCAATTGCTCTGGGTGCAGCGACTCTGCTCGGCGGATGCGGCAGCAGAACAAGCGAGCTTAGCAGCATCACTTCGGCAACCAATGAGACCATCGGCACACGTCAGATCTTATCGATCCTGGACTATGATCCGGCGGACCAGGTTAAACTGCCGAAGGACTATATGAATATGAAGATCAAGCTCGAGGATTCCTATCTGGTAACAGACGATCAGATCAAGGAATATGCAGAGAGTATGTTAATGTATAGCCCGTCTTATGAAGCGATCGATAAGACGACGGTTGAGGATGGCGATATCGTAAACCTTGACTACAGCGGAACAATCGACGGTGAAGTGTTTGATGGCGGCACGGCGGAAGATCAGCATCTGACGATCGGTTCCGGTTCTTTCATTGAGGGATTTGAAGAGCAGCTCGTCGGCAAAGAGGTGGGAACAGAATTTGACATTAATGTTACCTTTCCGGAAGATTACGCAAGTGATGTAGTTGCCGGCAAGGATGCCGTATTCCATATTAATCTGAAGAGCATCTGTGAGGAAAAGACCATCACTTACGATGAGTTGACTGATGATTATGTGGCAGAGAACTTCACGATGTATGGTGTTTCTACCGTTGATGAGTTCAAGAATATGATCTCCCAGCAGCTGCAGAGTGAGAACCAGTCACAGCAGCAGCAGGATGTCCAGACAGCAGTCATCGACAATCTTGTGGCAGACAGTGAAGTGACCGTTCCGGATGGTCTGGTTGATAAGCAGATCGAGCAGGCGAAGAAGGGAATGGAGCAGCAGGCCGAGATGTACGGCATGGAAATGGAAGAATTCATGACGACATATTATGGCATGTCTCTGGATGAGTATATCGAGCAGGTTCGCCCGGACATTGAGGACAGTGTCGTAGAGCGTCTGATCCTGCAGGCGATCATCAAGGATCAGAAAATCGAAGTAGAAACTGCTGATTACAATTCCTTTATCTCTGATTACTCCAACTATTATGGAATGGAACGGGATGAGATCATTGAGATCTTTGGCGGACAGCGCGAGATGATCTTAAGCTATGCAGAGAACAAGGCGCTGGAAGCAGTTATGAGTGCTGCAGATGTCACAACAAAGATGCCGGTTCCGGGATCTGACAATACTGACAGCTCTGCACCGGCAGAGGCAGAGACTTCGGCAACAGGCGAATAATAAAAAACCGGAGTACCTGGCCGGTGAAAACATGAAATACAAGGGAGAATGAGATGGATCTTGTAAATATCAGGGATTTGTTCCGCAATCAGGAAAAATATGTAGACACAACAGTTTCAGTTGGTGGATGGGTCAGAAACATCAGAAGTTCCAAGAACTTCGGATTCATTGTGATCAATGACGGTACATTTTTTGAGCCGCTTCAGATCGTATACTCTGATGCATTGGAGAACTTCGCTGAGGTAGAGAAGATCAATGTCGGAGCGGCACTGATCGTAAAGGGTAAGCTTGTAGCTACACCACAGGCAAAGCAGCCGTTTGAGATTCAGGCTGAGGAGATCGCGATCGAAGGTGCTTCCACGCCGGATTATCCGCTGCAGAAAAAGCGTCATACCTTTGAATATCTTCGTACGATCTCACATCTGCGTCCGCGTACCAATACTTTTGAAGCGGTATTCCGTGTGCGTTCTCTGATCGCGTATGCGATCCACAAGTTTTTCCAGGAGCGCGATTTCGTTTATGTGCATACACCCATCATCACGGGAAGTGATGCTGAGGGCGCAGGCGAAATGTTTGCAGTAACGACCCTGGACCTTTCCGATGTGCCGATGGCAGACGGTAAAGTAGATTATACGCAGGATTTCTTCGGGAAACCGGCAAACCTTACGGTCAGCGGACAGCTGAATGGTGAGACCTACGCACAGGCGTTTAAAAATATCTATACATTCGGACCGACCTTCCGTGCAGAGAACTCCAATACGACCCGTCATGCGGCAGAGTTCTGGATGATCGAGCCGGAGATCGCGTTTGCGGATCTTGAGGATGATATGATCCTTGCAGAGAGCATGTTAAAATATGTGATCCGCTATGTAATGGAAAACGCACCGGAAGAGATGCAGTTTTTCAACAAGTTTGTGGATAAGGGTCTGTTAGACCGCCTGCAGCATGTGCTGGATTCTGAGTTCGGCCGTGTGACCTATACAGAGGCGATCGAACTGCTTGAGAAATACAATGACCAGTTCCAGTATAAGGTTTCCTGGGGATGTGATCTGCAGACAGAGCATGAGCGCTGTCTGACAGAAGAAATCTTCAAGCGTCCGGTATTCGTAACTGATTATCCGAAAGAGATCAAGGCATTCTACATGAAGCAAAATGATGACGGCAAGACCGTTGCCGCAATGGATTGTCTGGTTCCGGGTATCGGTGAGATCATCGGCGGAAGCCAGCGTGAGGAGGATTATGATAAGCTCCTTAACAGAATCCACGAGCTGGGTCTTAAGGAAGAAGATTACGGATTCTATCTGGATCTTCGCAAATACGGAACGACGCGCCATGCAGGCTTCGGACTTGGTTTTGAGCGCTGCGTCATGTATCTGACCGGAATGGGCAATATCCGCGATGTTGTACCGTTCCCGCGTACAGTCAATAACTGCGAGCTGTAAGATTTACTGCCGATTTTCATGCGATCGTATGGAAGTCGGCAGTTTTTGTTTGGGTTTTCATGCTATAATCAGTTCTAACATGTAAGACGTAAGAAAAATATCTTCAGGAGATTGCATAGATGAAGGAAAAGTGGGTTTTGACAAGAAAGGGCGCGGATTACGAAGGCCTTGCAAAGGCGCTTGGCGTTGATCCAGTGATCGTGCGGATTCTTGTAAACCGCGGGATGAAAACAGAAGAGGAGATGCAGACCTATCTGTACGGCGGAAAGGAAGCACTTCATGATCCGCATCTTTTAAAGGATATTGATCTGGCGGCTTCGATCATCAGGGATAAGATCGATGCCGGAAAGAAGATTCGGATCATCGGAGACTATGATATTGATGGCGTAATGGCATCTTACATTTTGCTGCAGGGATTTGCGAGGTGTGGCGCAGACGCGGATGCGGCGATCCCGGATCGTATCAAAGACGGATATGGGATCAATGAAGCTTTGATCCTGCAGGCGAAAGAAGACGGGGTAGATACGATCGTAACCTGTGACAACGGCATCTCTGCGATCGAGCCGATCGCACTGGCAAAAAGTCTTACAATGACAGTGGTCGTAACAGATCATCATGAAGTGCCGTTTGATGTGGTTGACGGGATAAAGATTGAGAAGAAAACAGCAGCGGATGCGGTTGTGAACCCAAAGCAGGAGGAGGATCAGTATCCGTTTTCGGGGCTTTGTGGCGGTGCGGTCGCAATGAAGCTGATCCAGGTTTTATATGAGCAGTGCGGAATTCCGGTCTCAGAGGCAGATGTGTTTTATCAGTACGCCGGGTTTGCGACAATCGGTGATGTAATGGATCTGCAGGGAGAAAACAGAATCCTTGCTAAGCTCGGACTCGAAGCGCTCAATCATACGGACAATCTGGGCCTGCGTGCCCTGATCGCACAGAATGACCTTGAGGATGCGGAATTGAAGGCCTATCATGTGGGCTTTCGGATCGGCCCGTGCCTGAATGCGAGCGGAAGACTGGAGACGGCGCAGCTTTCTTTAAAACTGCTGCAAAGCACGGAGACAAAGGATGCGGTCCCGATGGCGATCGAGATCACAAACCTGAATCTGCAGCGAAAAGAGATGACGGAGGCGGCAGTGCTGCAGGCGATCCGTTCGATTGAGGAAAACGGATTTGATTCGCAGCGGGTACTGGTCGTATATCTGCCGGATTGCCATGAATCTCTTGCGGGCATCGTGGCGGGACGTCTTCGTGAACGATATCATCGTCCGTCACTTGTGATCACGCAGGGAGAAGCCGGCGCAAAAGGCTCCGGCCGTTCCATCGAGCAATATTCGATGTTTGAAGAATTAAACCGTCATGGAGAGCTGTTTACGAAATATGGCGGACATCCGATGGCAGCAGGGTTTTCGCTGGCAGAGGAGAATATCGATACACTGCGGACGGCTCTGAATGAGTCCTGTACATTGACTGATACGGATCTGATCCCGAAAGTGAAGATCGATGTCGACATGCCAATGAGCTATGCAAGCCATGCGTTGATCGATCAGCTTTCGATGCTCGAACCATTTGGCAAGGCAAATGAAAAACCGGTTTTCGCACAGCGGAATGTAGAGCTTCGTTCCTGTCGGATCATCGGAAAGAACCGTAATGTCGTGCGCATGACATTGCGTCCGGCACCGGGCTACGAAGTCGAAGCCATCTATTTTGGTGAGCCGGAAGATCTTTTCTCTGCAATCGAAGAAAAATATGATAAGATAACAGCAGATGCGATGCGGCAGGGCAGAAGTGTTGACGGGGTGTCATTGCATTTCTGCTATTATCCGGAGTTAAATACCTGGCGCGGCGAGACGACGCTTCAGATGCAGATCATTAGTGTGAGCGCGTGAGGTTGGATTAAGGATCAAACATGGATAGTTACAAGACATTTGCAAGTGTATATGATCTCTTCATGGACAATGTACCATATGATGACTGGTGTGATCTTTATACAGGCATCTTAAAAGAGCACGGGATCATGGATGGTATCATGCTGGACCTTGGCTGTGGGACAGGCGCGATGACGCGGCGCTTCGCACAAAAAGGTTTTGACATGATCGGCGTGGATGCTTCTGCTGAAATGCTGGATGAGGCCCGAGCGTTTGACGCGGGCAGCAATCTGGATAAGACAAATAAGGCAGTGAGTGACGAAGCCTCAAATCAAGCAAAAGACATCCTCTACCTTCAGCAGGATATGCGTGCATTTGAGCTCTATGGCACGGTCGCAGCGGTTGTGTCTGTCTGTGATTCTTTGAATTACATCCTGACAGAAGAGGATTTACTGCAGGTTTTTAAGCTTGTAAATAACTACTTGGATCCCGGCAGACTGTTTGTCTTTGATATGACAACACCGTATCAGTATGAAATGGTTCTGGCTGAGAATTCCTTCTGTGAGAGCAGGGATGAGGCGGCATTCCTTTGGGAAAACTTCTTTGATGAAGAAAGCAGGATCAATGAGTATGATCTGACCTTGTTCGTCCGTGAGGGATACAACGGGAATTCAGAGGATGCTAACAACGGCGATCAGAATGCGTATACAAAAGAAGATGAACGCTACAGACGTTTTGTGGAAACACATTATCAGCGGGCCTGGACACCGGATGAGGTGAAGGCGTTGTTGAACAAATCCGGATTAGAACTGCTGGCAGTCTTAGGAGAAGATGGCAAAAACCCGTTGGAAGATACCGATGAACGCATGTACTTTGTTGCACGTGAGTGCATGAAATAGAAAAAAGGAGACCGAACATGAGAGATGGTTTTATTAAGGCAGCGGCATTAACACCGAAGGTGCGCGTGGCAGATGCAAAACATAACGGTGCCCAGATCCGGGAAATGATCACAAAAGCATCGGAAGAGGGAATCCAGGTGCTGGTATTTCCGGAGCTTTGCATCACAGGTTATACCTGTGGCGATCTGTTTTCGCAAAAGCTTCTGCTGGATGAGGCAAAAAAACAGCTTCTTCATATCGCAAAACATACGACAGGCTTGTCCCTGATCGCATTCGTCGGTCTGCCGATCGTTTTCAGAGGAAAGCTCTATAATGTCGCAGCGGCCGTCAGCGGCGGAGAAGTGTTGGGACTGGTGCCAAAGATCAATATTCCGAACTACAATGAGTTTTATGAAAAACGGTATTTTACCGAAGGCATGGAAGAACCGGAGGACCTGGAGCTGGCTGATGGTGTGACAGTACCGATCGGGACGAATCTTCTGTTTGCCTGCAAACAGGTTCCGGATCTGAGGATCGCAGCAGAGATCTGCGAGGACCTCTGGGTGCCCGCACCGCCGAGCATTCAGCATGCACTGGCAGGCGCGACTGTGATTGCAAACCTTTCTGCAAGTGATGAGATCACCGGAAAAGCAGGGTACAGAAGAGACCTTGTTTGTGGTCAGTCGGGAAGACTTTACTGCGCATATATTTACGCGAGCGCAGGACTGGGGGAATCTACACAGGATGTTGTCTATGCGGCACATAACATGATCGCAGAAAACGGTTCCATTCTGGCAGAAGCAAAACGCTTCACCAACGAGGCGGCTGTAACGGATCTTGACCTGGAGCGCGTGATGCATGACAGGATCCAGAAGACAACGTTCTCCTTTACAGATGAATACTATGAGGAGATCCCGTTTGACCTGGAAGTACAGGAGACGGAGCTTGTCCGCACGATTGACCAGTCACCGTTTGTGCCGAAAAACATGGCAGACCGGAATGAACGTTGTGATGAGATCTTAAACATCCAGGCATATGGACTGGTCAAGCGTCTGG
>JAZQEX010000096.1:0-13568 GCA_045539215.1 Eubacterium sp.
CAGATTGGCGGCAGCATCGCAACCACCATCAGCGATCTTTTGCATCTCGCTGAAAAAGACAGAGATATCATCATCATGTGCGGTATGAGTGCCGCTTTTTCTGCAGTCTTCGGCACACCGCTTGCAGCCGCCATTTTTTCCATCGAAGTCATCAGTGTCGGCATCATGCAGTACTCTGCGCTACTGCCCTGCATCATCTCAGCGCTCGTCGCACACGGAATCGCAGGTCACCTGTTAAACCAGAGTCTTGGTCTGCCTGCCATCCAGGTCCCGGCATTTTCACTGCAGTCAGCACTCCTGATCGCACTGCTTGCGATATTATGTGCCATCGTCAGCGTCATATTTTGCTTCCTGATGCATCGCGCGACACAGGCAGCAAACTATTTTTGCAAGAACCCGTTCCTTCGCAATATCATTGGCGGCGGACTTGTGATCGTCGTTACACTTTTATTCGGCACACGGGATTATAACGGTCTTTCCATCGGACTTCTGCAGGATAGTTTTGCAGGAGGTGTCCCGTCTTATGCGTTTCTGTTTAAGATCATTCTGACTGTCATCACACTGGCTTTTGGATTCAAGGGCGGTGAGATCGTCCCGACCTTTGTGATCGGCGCAACATTCGGAAGTCTGTTCGGCAGCCTGAGCGGCCTGTCACCAACACTTTGTGCGGCAGTCGGCCTTGGCGCAGTTTTCTGTGGAGTAACAAACAGCCCGATCACATCATTGCTGATATGTTTCGAGCTGTTTGGATTTGAGGGCATGCCCTATTATCTTTTGGCGATCGCGATCAGCTATACACTCTCCGGTTATTACGGATTGTATAAGAGTCAGCGATTCGCATATTCAAAGTTCCGGACGGATTATATCAACCGGAAATCGGAGTGATCCTGATTACTCCGGATCAATGATTCCTCTGTATTCGTGTGTCGGGAATTCTTCCGGACGCGCGATATCTACTGCTGCCAGATAAGCAGATCTTGTACACTGGTCTACCTGTCCCGGACGAATGGAATCGCCGAGGATGAAGACTTTTGCGTCACCTGCTGCTGCCTTGAGATCATCATACGGAACGGTCTTCATACCAAGTGCGAACAGTACGGTATCTGCTTCGAGCTTCTGTACGCCATCTGCATTTTCTACAGTCACGCCATCCGGCTCAATCTCCAGACATTTTGTCTTCGCCATGGATTTCATGCCGAATTTTTCCATTTCCCAAACGAGTGCCTCACGGTACATACCGAAGGATTCGTTTGCGATACGGTCAAGCATTTCGACTACAGTCACTTCATGGCCGATCTTCTGCAGGTACAGACCTGTCTCACAGCCAACCAGGCCGCCACCGATCATAACGATCTTCTTGCCCGGTTCAAACTTGCCATCATATACTTCCATTGCCTGATGTGCATGCTCGATGCCTTTGATCGGCGGGCAGGACGGAAGGGAACCGGTTGCGATCATCACAACATCAGCGCCGAACTCTTTAACGAATTCCGGTGTTGCTTCTGTGTTCAGACGAACGTCGATATCTCTCTTTTCCACTTCTCTGATCAGAACATTTTTGAAGTTTCTAAGGTCCGGTTTGTCAATGTCGATATCTGTAAAGTACAGCAGACCGCCAAGCTTATCTGCCTTGTCTACTAAGGTTACCTTATGACCACGGTCGAATGCTGTGATCGCTGCCTGCATACCTGCAGCGCCGCCACCGATGATCAGAACCTTTTCACTTCTGACCGGATCCGGAAGAGTCTCAGGATCGAACGGCAGATGTGCAAGCGGATTGATACGGCAATGGCCTACATAGAGTGAGAGTTCCTCACTGTTAAACGGCAGATCATCATAACCTTCTTCCGGTGATCCCGGGAAGCACAGGTAGCAGCGCAGGCATCTGCGAATGCAGTCTTCCTCACCTGCTGCGCATTTATTTGCAAATTCCGGATCTGCAAGCATCTGACGGCCAAGGATTGCAAAGTCGATCTTGCCTTCTGCGATCGCCTGATCACACTGCTCCGGAGAGTTGATACCACCTACAGCGCCAACCGGAAGCTTGGTATATTTCTTCACGATCGAAGCCGGCTCGATATTCAGGCCATGCTCATGGAACATGGAACTTTCTGTACCTGATTTTACGGACTCTTCATAGATACCGCAGGTTACATGAACTGATGTAATGTAATCCTCTACCCACTGGATAAACTGACCGGTCTCTTCCGGT
Organism: Eubacterium sp.; assembly: GCA_045539215.1. Classification (GTDB taxonomy): domain Bacteria; phylum Bacillota; class Clostridia; order Lachnospirales; family Lachnospiraceae; genus SY8519. The sequence continues at coordinate 2,213 of JAZQEX010000096.1, forward strand.
GTGATACCGTTCGGCTGATGGTCTGTGCCGTCGATTCGAAGCTCGATCAGGAAATCCGGTCCGACTGCTTCGCGGATCGCTTTGATGATCTGAATCGGGAATTTTGCGCGATTCTCAAGAGAACCGCCATACTCATCGGTTCTTGTGTTGATCAACGGGCTTAAGTACTGTGTGAAAAGGAATCCATGACCGCCATGGATCAGGATACCGTCAAATCCTGCCTTCTGCATATAAGTTGCAGCAACAGCAAAGTCATTTGCGATACGATCCATATCGTCTTTGTTCATTGCACGAACCTTTACGCCGGCATAGTTAACACATTCAACCGGTCCGATCGACTCCTGCTCAGGTGTATACGGAACTTTTTCCTTACCCGGATGTACCAGCTCTGCAAGTGCAATTGCGCCGTGACGTTTGATACGTCTTGCATATTCGCCCACTGCATTGAATGTATCCATATCCTCTTCCGGTTTTGCAAAATCAAACGGACGGAAGCCCGGGATACGGACAGCATCTCTGAAGTTGACATCTGTCTCACCGACAACTACGCATGCGTTTCCGCCTTTTGCGCCGCTCTCAAGCTTACGATAGGTAAAATCTCTCGCATCCGGATTCTGTACGATCAGACCAAACGCCATCGGTGCGCTGACGATACGATTGCGGTATGTCTTGTTTCCAACCTTCATGGGACTCATTAAATGCTCAAATTTCATCATGATACCTCCGTTTCTTTTTTAATCAAAGGGGTCTATCCCCTATTAGGCTATTATTAGTTTATCATCCCTTTCGATTCTTGAGAAATTCCGATTATTTAGTTGATTTATGCACTTTCTTTATTAATTATCCCGCATTGATTGAAGCACAGGCGCTTTTTATGTTATGATTTGACATAAATAAGGAGGTAAATTATGGATGATGTAAAACTCAAATATTTTCTTTCCGTAGCAAAACATCTGAATTTTACAGAAGCTGCAAAAGATCACTATATGACACAGCCTGCGATCAGCCGTCAGATTTCTGAGCTGGAACGGGATCTTGGGACAAAGCTCTTTCACCGGAGCACCCGGTCGGTATCGCTTACCAAAAGCGGCGAGCTGTTTTTAGAAGATGCCAAGCGCATTTTAAGTCTGGCCGAAAATGCCAGGGAACGGATCACTTTGGCCGACAGTTCGGAAGATCTGTCGCTCGGGATCATTTATCTTTCCAGCCCGACCCGCACTTTTTTACCTGAACTGATCAGACAGTTTCATCTTCAGTATCCGCAGGTATCGATTGATCTTAACAGTAAAACTGCCCAGGAGATCGTCGAGGATATTAAGAATCCGACCGCTGACATCTATTTTTCCATGTCATATGATCTGAAGAAGCAAAAGCCTCTTGTCTGCCGGAACCTGTTTACGGATTCCTTTTGCTTTGTATGCAGAAATGATCATCCCTGTCTGGAGGATGCAGCAATCGATCCGGAGAAAATCGCCAGCGAGCCGTTCCTGATGTTTGAGTCAGAAACTGCCACTTACATGAACCACCAGATTTTAAAAATCTGCCGGGATCTGAATTTCATCCCACGGTACATAAAGTATTATAACAGTATGGACGATGTCATCTTTGCGACGGAATCCGGACTCGGCATCTCTATTTTGCCATACAAGACAAGATTCTTTGCTCCTTCTACTTTAAGCTGCATTCCCATTAACAATCAGACGGTAGGCAGTACGATCGGAATCGCATGGAATCCTGATAATGATAACCCTGCTATTTCCTGGTTTTTAAACCAGCTTGAACAGCTGACTAAGACGCATCCTGAATGGTTTTGAGGTATTTTCATGAAAACATATCAACTCGTAATCTTTGACCTGGATGGAACCATCCTGGATACATTGGAAGATCTGAAATGCAGTCTGAATGCTACACTCAAAAAAAATAAGCTCCCGGAAAGGAGCTTTGAAGAAGTACGTCGTTTTGTCGGGAACGGAATCGGTATGCTGATCCGGCGCGCTGTACCATCCGGTGCAGATGAAGAAACGATCCGCCAGGTGCATGCTGATTTCACAGCACATTACAAGGTTCACAGCACAGACCATACACATCCCTATGACGGCATCACAGAATTATTTGCAAAACTGCGTGATGCCGGTCGAAAGATCGCTGTGGTTTCCAACAAAGCCGATTATGCCGTACAGGATCTCTGCGAACATTACTTCCCCGGTCTTATCGACATTGCTGTCGGTGAAAAAGAAGGCGTGCGCAGAAAACCGGAGCCGGATTCTGTAAATGAAGTCATCCGTCTGTCTGATGTTTCAAAAGAATCTGTCGTCTATATCGGCGACTCTGAAGTCGACATCCAGACTGCGAAAAATGCCGGCATCGACGCCATCATCGTCGAATGGGGTTTCCGTGACCGGGATTACCTGATCGAGCAGGGCGCTTCTATGCTCGTGAAAACACCGGCCGAACTGGCGGCACTGCTTTTCTGATTCACATCCGGCCGCTTTGCTAAAGGCGCGTCCGGATGTTACAGCACACGATAATACGGACAGATGTTTTCATAGTGTCCGTCCTTCATCCGGAAACCATCCGGAATCACGCCAAGCGGCACAAATCCCAAACGTTCATACAGATGTCTGGCGTGGATATTGGTCTCTACGACTGCATTCAGCTGCAGGACGCCAAATCCAATTTCTTTTGCCTTTTCCAGACAATGCTGCACCAGTTTTTCACCGGTATGCAATCCCCTGCGGGCTGCATCCACTGCATAGCTGGCATTGCAGATATGTCCGCATCGTCCGATGTTGTTCGGATGCAGAATATAAAGTCCAACGATCTTTCCGTCGTTTTCTGCGACTCCCGTAAAGCTCTGTGATGCAAAAAACACCGCACCCGCTACTTCATCAAGCAGTTCCTCCTGTGGAAAGGCAATTCCCTCTTCAACAATGTCATTCCAGATACGAATCATTTCAGGCAGATCTTCCTGCCGATATTCTCTTACTAACATCTATTTTCCTTCTTCCTTCCCCTTTTTCTTTTAGGTACCGTGTACTTTTCAATAGGTCACATTTGCAGTATACTGTTGCGCATGAGCGCAAATATTTCAAACACAACAAAACCACAAACCCGATTCAGTCCCGCGCTGTTCAGTACACTGCGTGGCGAGCTGTTCGGCTTTTCAATTATCAATGTCATGATCTACCACTATGCTTCCAGTTTTCTTACGGACTGTAAGAACGGCATACTGGCAGTTCCGCCCTACGGCATCAGCTCCATCCTGATGCACATCTGTCACGACTTCTTTTGCAGCGTAGGCGTAGAAATCTTTTTGATCCTTTCCGGTATCGGACTGTTCTTTTCCTTCTGCGAAAGTGAAAAGATCGGACAGTTTTATAAACACCGGTTTCTGCGGATCCTTCCGGAATACCTTGTCGTCGCATTCATCTACTGGATCCTATGCGACACCGTTTTCCGTGACCGCGGATGGATCAATGTATTTAAAGACGTTTTCTTCGTTTCGTTTCCATCAAAGGGAATCGTTTCCCTATGGTATGTGATCGCGATCCTTGCTTTTTATATCGCCTATCCTTTCCTGTATTTCCTTTGGAAAGGCTGTAAAAAACGAACGCTTCTGCTGATCATTTTGCTGATTGTCTCCATGGGTATCCTGATCTTTTGTGACATCCGCCATGTAGAAGCGTACTGGAACATGCGGATCGGAGTGCTGCGTATTCCGGTTATGCTGATCGGCGTCCATATGGGTCCCATCGTCTATAAAGCAGTCAAAGAGCCAAAAAGCGAACGACCAAAGTGGGTAATGCCTGCCATCTGGGTATTCATCATTGCCGTATTTGTCGGACGAATCCTGATTCAGGCCTCTCCTGCCGGACAGATCATCTGGCGTACATATGATGCCCTTTTCGGACTCGCAATGCTGACCTTTGTCACACTGATCCTCATGCGAATTCCACAGAGTTCCAAACTGCGCGCGTTTCTGCGTCTGTGCGGAAAATACTCCCTGGAGCTTTATCTGACGCATGTCTGCATGCGCTGGATTTTCGAATCCGCCGGACTGCATACAGGATATCCGCACATCTATCTGCTGGCACTTGCGATCAGCATCGCTATCACGCCGCTGCTGCACCGTATGGGAACAGCGGTACGGCCAAAATCAAACTTCGCCGGCTAGGGAGATAGGGTACCCTTATTCTATACGTTCCACAACCAGCACATCTGCAGGCAGCCAATCAACCTGCCACAGATTCGACAAGGGCAGCCATCTGGCTGCCTCGTGTTCTTTTAACAGAAGTTCGCCGGAGATGATCTCGCACCAGAAGCAGTCCATCGAAAGATGGAACGCGGGATAATCGTATTCGACCGTCATGATAAAATCCCCGACACGGATTTCAGTATCCAGTTCTTCCCGGATCTCTCTGACCAGCGCTTCCTGCGGACTCTCGCCTTCTTCGATCTTTCCGCCCGGGAATTCCCACCAATCCTTATAGTCGCCATACCCCCTCTGGGTCGCGAATACCACCGGCTCCTTATTCTCATTTTCAGCTTTGATCACAGCTGCTACGACTCGGATTGTTTTCATTCTCCGTTCCTTTTTCTGTCGTCTGTTTTGTCCTTACCCCGGCAATCGAAAATCAAAATACAAATCTTCAGGTGCTGTCTTTTCCATTGGAATCCGGAACAGGTGCGCTCCATTTGATTTCATTGAGTTTTCAATATATTCCATATGTCCAAATCCAATATATGTAAACGGCAATTGAATTCCATCTTCATTCGATACCTTTCTCACAAAAACATGTGCACCTTTGCTCCGCTTCAGATTGTTTAATTCATCATCCCGGATATGTGCCACCGTTTCCCAACAAAATGTATCCTGATCTATATATCCATCCACATATTTCAGATCAGCCTTTGTGTGATCAGACTTATTGATTGTCACATAAATATATACAATCCCGTCATATATTTTAGTTCCGAGCATGATGTCTTTTGGATTGTTTAATAATAACTGCTGTACCTGTTCCTTTCGATAGGATTTCCACAAACAAAACAACTTGTCTGAAGGCTGACCTTCAAAATCGATCTCGTATTTTCCAAGACCATATTCCAGTAAATCCCTTAAATATTCATCCATTTCAACGCCCAGATCAACATCCAGAGAAACCATATTTTCTTCTACTGAAAAGAAACCCGAATTCTGCATATAATGAAGCGCATGATCAAATACATCCTGTGCAAATAATTTGACATTGTTTTTCACATACGTGACGATCTCAGACTTATTCTCCTTACCAGCCGAAAATAGCAGCTTTTGTATGATGAGATACTCATGCGGCCTTACGATTGGAAGCATTTCTGAAACATATTTTACAAAATCCTCTTGTCTCTCATCAAGATCCGGCAGATCTTCCTCATGAATCGCTTTTAAAAATCCATAATATGACGCATTCTTTCTTCCACTGATCTTTGACTGCATAAACTTGATTAGATTGGGCGCATAATCATTATTCAGATAGTCCACGTGACGCGGATACCGCGCAGCACTAATGTACTTTTTAAAATTTGAATAATCCTGCTGCAAATATACCTTTGTATTAAAATTCACCTCATCGATAAAAGACAGGATCTCTTTTTTACTCAAATCATCAATATAGATTTCCACACCATAATCTGCCAGGCCGATGCTCTTAAAATCATCTGCGATCAAATCAGCGATCAGCTTTTTCTCTACAACAAAATTCTCTGCCAGACTTCCCAAGGCAAATGCAATCTGCACACTTCTTTTATAGTCATTTCCGATAAAATCCAGAACCGTTACATATTTCTTCCCTTCATATGTCCTGAGGCCTCGTCCCAGCTGCTGAATGAAGATCGTCTGTGAATCTGTCGGTCTAAGAAACAGTACCATATTCACACCCGGAATATCGACACCTTCATTCAGGATATCCACAGTGAAAAGGATTTCCAGATCCGCAGAATCATCCTGCAGATCTTTGTATGCACGGATTCGTTCCCCAACAGAATTTTTTCCGGTCAGATATCGCGTATGATAATAATCCTCCATTGCCTGAGACATACGAATGGCATGGGAAATATCTCTGCAAAAAGCCAACGCTTTCAGCTTTTGTCCCGGAATCCGTCGTTTTTCTATCATGCGATGAATGAAGTCGCAATGTTTTTCATCGGAAAACTTTTCAATAAACTTATGGCCTTTCGTTTCTTTAATGCCATATTCAATCAATTCATCTCTGATACCATAATATTTAAAAGGCACAACCAGGCCATTAACAATCGCATCTCTTAGCCTGAGTTCATAGGGAACATTCTGATCAAAAAGGCTAAATACATCTTCACCATCCATACGCTCTGGTGTTGCCGTAATTCCCAGCAGAAACTGCGGCTTAAAATACTCTATGATCCTTCGATAGGTTTCTGCTGTTGCATGATGGCATTCATCTATAATACAGTAGTCCCATGTGTTCGGATCAAACAATTCCAGAGAATTGGCCATCGTAATATTCGTAGAGAAAACAAAATCTGCATCAAACTCTTTGTACTCGCCATTGTAGATACCATATGTTTTATCACTGCCGAATATCCTCTGAAATGTCTCATAAGACTTCATCAGGATCGAGCCCTCCTGTACGATGTACAGAAGTCTTTTGGGGTTGAAATTCAACGCATCAAAAGCAGCCAATGCCGTCTTTCCACTTCCGGCGCTGGCGACAACCAAAGCTCGCTCTGCTCCCATTACACGAATGCGGTTCAGTTCCTTCAGAGCCCTGCGCTGCATATAATTCGGTTTAAAGGTGGAATTGGCAATATCATAATCCATATCCCATCTTTCAATCGAGTAAAACAATCGGGTCTTATATTCATCTATCAGATCACGGTCTAGAGGCAGCGTACGTTTCCACAAATAGTCAAATTCTTTCTTAGCAGAAACATATGTTGCATTCTCATAATCCGTGAGAATTGAGACATCCCATTCCACATTCTTTAATAAAGCATAGACTGTAATGTTAGATGACCCAACCAGTAATTCATTATGATCCTCAAACTCAAACAGATATCCCTTTGTATGGAACCCAACAGCATTTCCCTGATAATCATGAAAACTCTCTCTATCTAAATGGCAATAAAACGTTCCATTGTAACGACACTGGAGGTTATAAAAATATGTCAGCGAATCAACATCGGTAAAATTCTGATAAGTAGATGTTATCAGATATCCTTTTGCGCCTCTTGCCAATGCAGCTTCTATATTAGGCGCAAGCAACCGCAAGCCAGCTTTTTTAATAAAACTCACTGAAAAATAAAACGTTCTGCACAAATCCAGATTCCGTTTCACTTTATCGATAAACTTTGTATCACTATAATTTGTCAAGAATGATGTTTGCATTTGTTCACCCAGTCTTTGAAACCAGTTCTTATCACGATAAAAACATTGTCCAGATCAGTATATCATAATCACCAGCAAAATGTCTTTTTGCTTCTTCTCCACTCTTCCCTCACCCCGCCTAAATTGCTATAATAGTAATATAAATATAAACGTATACGACCGCATATCTGTGACATCTCAGGAATACGTATAAATAAAGAGAGGCCTATTATGGGAAAAATATTTCTGGTTGCAGAAAGCGGCAGCGATGTCACGCCGGATCTGCAAAAACAATACGATATCCGTATCGCACCGATGCATGTGAATTTTGGAAAAGAGACCATCGCGGACGGCACCTTTCCGCCGAGTGATGTCATCGATTATTATGAGAGGACAAAAACCATCCCGACGACAAGCGGTGCGATGACCTATGATTTTGCAAATGTCTTTGATGAGATCCTGAAAGAGGATCCGAATCCGTCTGTACTGCACATCGCCTATTCCGCGGTAACGACCTGTTCTTATGATTGTGCGAAGCAGGCAGCTGCGGAGCGTCCGCAGATGCAGTTTGTGCAGGTTGATTCTAAAATGTTCTCCTATGGACAGTACTCCGTGATCATCCGTACTGCACAGATGCTTGCCGAGCACCCGGAATGCACCTTAGAAGAGGCTGCTGCCTTTGCTCAGGATCTGACTGACCATGCATGCATGTGTTTTGTCCCGGACGGCTTTGACTTCTTAAAAGCCGGCGGACGAGTCCGCAATGCGACTGCACTTGTCGGCGAGCTTCTTAAGATTCATCCGATGGTAAAAATGATCGACGGATATCTTGTCGCAGACAAAAAATATCGCGGAAGCATGAACCGGGTGCTTCCGGCTATGATCCGCGATTTTATTGAAGAATATGAAACCAAGCGTCCTGAGATCTGGCTCGGTCATACGCCTGCATTTTCTGATGCACACAAGGCGCTTGCCGAAAAGATCGTACGCGATCTTGGTTTTACTCAGATCCACTGGGTAGAATGTGGCAGCATCATTACGACACACGGCGGCACCGGATGCTTCGGACTCTCCGGTTTCGGGAAAAACCAGGCTGGTGTCACCGCTCCAGATGTTGCCAAATAACAACGCCGTTTCTCTTAAACGTCAATCACATGTACCCCTTCTTCCGGTGCTACCCGGTAGAACTCCGGCACGATTCCAAATCGATCCTGATATTTTTTGCAGACCTCATCCATCAGCGATGGGGTCTGTTCTTTTTTTACAATGCTTACGGTGCAACCGCCGAATCCGCCACCCGTGATCCTGCTGCCTGCAACGCCGGGCATCTCCCGCATTGCATCAACCAGAAAATCAATTTCCACGCAGGATACTTCATAATCATCCCGCAGGGAATCATGGCTTTCGTTCATCAGCTGACCGAACCCTGCAATGTCGTTCTCCTGCAATGCATTCACTGCACGGATCGTTCTTGCATTTTCATAGATGGCATGCTTTGCACGCTTTCTGCCTGTAGAATCCGTTATGCGTCCGCGATACCGGACAAACTGCTCCGGCGTCAGTTCACACAGACTGTTCACTGCCTGTAAAGCCGATTCCTTTTTCAGGTTCGCAAGAGCTTTGGCACACTCCCTCCGTCGGTCGTTGTATGCAGAAGAAACCAGCGAATGCTTTACCTTGCTGTTTGTGATCAGCAGCTCATAATCTCCGAGCATGAGTGGCACAAGCTCGTACTCTAGTGTCTCCGTATTCAGATAGATTGCATGATCCTTTTTGCCCATGGCAGATGCGAACTGATCCATAATGCCGCACTGCATCTCGCAATATTTGTTTTCAGCGTTCTGACCGATCAGCGCCAGATCTGTATTCGTCAATTCGGAAAATCCATAAAGCTCCCGTATCATCAGGCCGGTCAGCACCTCAAGTGAGGCAGATGAAGACAGTCCGCTTCCCGAAGGTACATCCCCTGCGATCATCAGGTCCGCCCCATGCGGAAATACATATCCTTTTTCCTGAAGGCTCCAGAACACGCCCTCCGGATACTGGGTCCATTTGCGGATGCGTCCCGGACAGAGCGCTTTTAACGAAACCTCTACGATGCCTGAATCCGGCAGATTCACAGAATACATCCGCAACAGATCATCGTCTCTTTGCGCGATCATTCCATAGGTACCGACGGACAGGGCACAAGGAAAAACATGCCCGCCGTTATAGTCCGTATGCTCCCCGATCAGATTCACTCTGCCGGGTGCAAAGTAAACGCGTTTTCCCTTGTGCCCGTATATTGTTTGAAAATGTTCCTGCAGTTTATTGACCAATTCTGTGTTCATATTTTGCTCCTGCAGTGATTTTACAGTCTGCTGTGCTACTCATTGATAAACTTCGACGGATCCAGCTCCATAAACTGAGATCTCTGGAAATGATCCTTTAATGCAAACGGTACGGTGCAGTCAAAAATTGTTTTGCACGCAATTCCGTTATCCCGGATCATCGGATTGTATGCTGTCGCATTGGAGTGATCCAACGGATGGCATCTGACCCCGGGGATCATGATGGTATCGATATCGCCCTGATAACGGGTATTTAATGCCCATAAAACATCGCTGTCATCAAACGGATCTACATCCTCATCGACCAGGATGACATGTTTTAATTCACTGAATGCTGAAAATGCAAGCAATGCAGCCTGCCGCTGACGGCCTTCGTCACTCGGCATTTTCTTATGGAACTGCATGACAGCCATATATTTTCCACCGCCTGACGGATGCGCGTAAACGTTCAAAAGCTTGCCCGGCATCGCAGCTTCAACCATATTGATGATACTTGCCTCTGTCGGAAGCCCTGCCATATGTACATGCTCATGAGACGGGCCGATGGTCGTCTGCAGGATTGGATGGATCCTGTGTGTAACCGCCTTTACCTTGATCACCGGATCCATCGGTGCCGGTCCCGTGCAGCCCGGAAATTCCGGCATTGCCTTTCCGCTTCCCGTCGCACGATCTTCCGGAACTCTGATATGCGGGAGCACTTCTCCCTCGATGACAAACTCTGCTCTTGCGATCGCTTTTTCCGGAATTGTGATACAGTCGCAAAGTTCTACCGGTTCCTGACGCAATGCACCTGCGCAGGAGAGCTCATTATATCCCATCGGCGTGGTCGGTGCTTCAAACCCGGATGCCAGATAAATCGCCGGATCCAGACCGATGTTAATGGAAATCGGCAGCGGTTGGCCAAGTTTTTCCGCCGCTTCATAGAACGCGCCGATGTGTCTTGCTCCCGGTGTAAAGAAGATCGCCATCTCGTCTTCATTGTGAAGGCAAAGTCTGTGGATCGTGACATCGGATACGCCAAGCTCCGGATGTGTCGCCAGGCACAGTCCCATGGTCAGATACGGACCGCCGTCTTCCGGTGTGTTCGTCGGTGCCGGGATCAGCTTTCTGATGTCAAACCCCTCGTCCGTCGCCAGATGCACGACTTCCTGACATGGAACGGCATCGCCCTTAAAATTTGTCGGTGCGATCGGATTCTTCACTGCATCCCGCATGAAAAAGCCTAATTTTTCAGGCTCTGTGCCAAGCATCGCCGCAACGCGCTTTCTGCTGCCAAGCATGCCGATGACTGCCCGTGACTCGGGGTGTCCTTTGATGTTATTAAACATCATCGCAGGGCCGTTCACCTTGGTCGGCCGCATGACCGTTCCGCCCGCGCCTACATAACGGTAAACGCCGGACAGTTCTGCTTTCGGATCAACTGCCACATCTGTCTCAATATACTCGCCAGGCATTGTTTTGATCAGTTCAATTGCTGAGCGCAAATCATTTACTACCATATGCTACTCCTTTCTACTACAATGAATTTATGGTTAAGATACCCATCAGCCAGATGGGCCTTGACCGTCTTGTTGCTTAAGCTGTTAGAATGATGGAGTATCGGTATGGCGTCTCCCTTTCTTGGACTTAGCGTCCGTACATTAGA
>JAZQEX010000097.1:0-4380 GCA_045539215.1 Eubacterium sp.
GAGGCGACGCCTGCAGAATCGGCAGCTTTTGCAATGGCGCGAAAAGACAGAGGTCTGTACCCGGAGATCGTGACGGCAGGAAAGCCGGGGGATACTCCGTACTATACCAGCAGCAGTCAGCTGCCGTCCGATGCGACGACAAATGTACAGGAGGCACTCTCCATTCAGGATGGGCTGCAGTCGATGTATACAGGCGGCACAGCTTTTCATATCTATTTATCAGAACAGATGAAAAGCTGGACAGATACGGAATCTCTGGTGCGCTATGTGGCAGAGAATTATGAACTGCCGTATTTTACCATTTCGCCGATCTATTCCATGTGTCCGGGACACGGATATCTTAAGGGTACGGTTTACGAGTGCCCGGTGTGCGGACAAAAGACAAATGTATTCTGTCGGATCGCGGGATACTATCATCCGATGGATGAGTGGAATGACGGTAAGCTGCAGGAGTTCAAGAACCGAAGAAACTTCCTGCTTCATCCGAGAAAGACGGAAGCACCTGTAGATGTCCGGGAAGACATTGCGCTGCAGCTGAAAGAAGACGCGGATGCGATGGAGCAGCCGACGGCGGAGGAGATCGAAGCCGGAAGAGAGGCATTTAACTGGGCACAGCGGATCCGTGCGGATATGGAGGAATGGCATACGCCACAGGGAAATGCATCGGCATATGAGCTCGGATTGGACGAGGATGTACAGGATCTCCCGCCGGAAGAAGGGTCCTATGGTCTTCAGATTGAGGGTGATGTCGTGATCGGGCCGTTTTCCGAGGCGGATCTGACAGGGGTAAAACCAGAACCTGTACGCACGGAAGTAGAGGCTGACGGACAGCTGCGGTTTGCGGATATGGAATTTGAGTCCGGCCCGGCAAAGGCGGAAGAACCTGAGCCTGCACAGGAAGCAGATTCAGTACCGGAAAACCAGATGACACTTGATTTCACAAGCGGCGGATGGAAGTCTGACGCGGACGAGCCGAACAAAAGAAATCCCGGCGAACTGCCGAACGGCTGGTATCTTTTTGCGGCGCATAACGATCCGAACAGCATGTATGCCAGAGAACTTCTGGGCGGGAAAGCTTACCGGGAGTTCAATGCATACAAAGAGCCAAAGCTTGTGCAGGCCATAGGTATCAGACAGGCACCGGCTTATGTTCATTTGAATGATGGAAAAGTACAGATTTATACAGGCATAAAAGAGATCAGGGAGTTGTGCTGATCAGAGCAGAAAGGAAAACAATGGCTAAACATGCACATATACAGATGACGGACCAAGAATTTGAGGATGCTTTGAAAATGGTGATGAAGCGTTCCACAAAAGAACCGGAGCGCATGAACGCAAGCTTAAAGCTGCAGCTTCTTGACAGCAGCGCAGATGGGAAGGAAGGATTCGGAGAAGCGATTTTTGGTTATACGGTGAATCCTGCACATCTGAATCCATACGGCGGGATCCATGGTGGTATCGTGGCAGCGCTTCTTGATACCTGCATGGGAACGGCGATCGCAGCCCGCACCGGACATTTTGTGATCACAACAGATCTTTCCGTAAGCTTTTTGCGCGCACTGACAGATTCTCATTTCAGGATCTATGTGGCATTTACACACCTTGGACGGCGCATGGCAAGTGTGACGGGAAAAATCGTAAATGCAGATAATGATGAGCTCTGTGCGACCGGCATGGGTACATTCATGCTGCTGGATACAGGTGATGCAGGAATTCAGGGATGAGTATTTTAGATAAGAGAAAACAGGGAAAGAAGAGCCGGATCAGACGGTTTTTCACGCTTTGTATCATGCTTTGTATGCTGGTGTTTGTGTTCGCCGGATGCGGAAAGAGCCAGGACCAGACAGGCGGGCAGCAGCCTGTACAGCAGGAAGTGGAAACAGCTGATGATACGGCCGGACAGGATACAGAGCAACAGGCAGTTGAAGAGCGGGCAGAAGAACCGGAAGAAACCGCGATCGATGAAGATGGCAGTTATACGACGAAGGAAGATGTCGCATTGTATCTGCACACCTATGGAAAGCTGCCGTCGAACTTCATGACCAAAAAGGAAGCCAGACAGCTCGGCTGGGAAGGTGGCTCGCTGGAGGATTACGCGCCGGGAAAATGCATTGGCGGAGACCGGTTCGGCAATTACGAAGGGGTACTGCCTGACGGTTCCTATAAAGAATGCGACATCGGGACACTGGGCAAATCCAGCCGTGGCGCAAAGCGGATCGTCTACTCCGACGATGGACGGATCTATTATACAGATGATCATTATGAAACATTTGAGCAGCTCTATTGACAATGGTTGGGAGAAACATGGCAGAATACAGAATTGATCTAAATGAAATCGATAGCCGTGAGGCACTTCATGATCTGTTAGAGCAGGTACTTCCGCTGCCGGATTATTATGGGCGCAATCTGGACGCTCTCTATGATGTGATAACAGATTGGAATACGGAAACAAAGATTTCTGTTTGCGGCACAGAGTCCGCGATACAAAAGGATGGTATGGAAGGGATTGTACAGGGATTGCTCTCTGTTTTCCGGGACGCAGCCGGAGAAAATCCGAATCTTTCCGTAATCATAGAAGAACAAACTGACAAAGAGGAGGGGCTTATGGGAAATAAGACAGATTACATTGCAAGTGCAGGACAGACGTATATTCCGTTTCAGAAGAATATTCATACGGACTTGCTGCCGTATGATCCGCCGGCAAAACCGGATCCGCTGCTGCCGGCACTTGAACTGACAGAGGAAGCGATCGCAAAAGGATATGCACTTCCGTCACAGAAGCAGCATTTTCTGCCTGGTGTAACATCGGAAATGATGGACTGGTTCTGGGCAAATATGGAAAAAGGATACTATCTGTGGGCACCGGGATCACACAAGCGTTTTAACTGGATCAAGTCACCGGTGGAGTACGGTATGGAAGATTCCATACATATGATCGCTGAGACCACGGCAAAAGGCCTGCCGGTCTTTGGCGGAGAGGGTGTACAGATCCATCGTCTGCATCTGGATGATTTTTATCCGTGCAAGACAGCTTTAAAACATGTGCTTTGTGAAGGTGTCTTCAACGATCTTGGCGAATTCGTGGATTCCACGATCCATGAATGGGAGGATGTACCGGGTGGTCTTGTTCACATCACTGCAACGGTCTCAAACACAAAGGCTTCCATGCCGCCGGGATTTGTACTGAAGATGATCGAAGAGGATCCGAATGTGAAGATCGTTCCGAACTGGGCGACAGATCATGAGGATTATGAAGCAAGCCAGTGGCCGATCTTTTTGCCGAAGTTATATGAGCTCTGGAAAAATCATCCGGACCCGGCCCAGAACGTACAGTGTAATCTTGAGGTTGCATTAGGCGAAGATGGGAAGTATCATTATATAGCAGAAAACGGTCCGGTACAGATACCGGAAGCGTAGCAGGTACCATTTTTAGAAACGCATTAAAAGGAGTAGTTATTTTATGAGTATCAAAATCGGAATTGCAGGTTATGGAAATCTTGGCCGCGGTGTTGAATGCGCGATCCGTCAGAATGAGGATCTTGAGCTTGCCGCAGTATTTACCAGAAGAGATCCGGAGACGGTTAAGATCCTGACAGAGGGTGTGCCGGTTTGCCGTGCAGAAGAAGCAGCAGACTGGAAAGAGAAGATCGATGTTCTGATCATCTGTGGCGGAAGCGCAACAGACCTTCCGGTACAGACACCGAAGTTTGCAGAGTTATTCAACGTCATCGACAGCTTTGATACACATGCAAAGATTCCAGAGCATTTTGCAGCTGTTGACGCTGCAGCAAAGGCAGCAGGTCATGTGGGTATCATTTCAGTCGGCTGGGATCCGGGTCTGTTCTCTCTGAACCGTATGTATGCAAATGCGATCCTTCCGAACGGAAAAGATTATACCTTCTGGGGCAAAGGCGTCAGCCAGGGTCATTCTGATGCGATCCGCCGGATCCCGGGTGTTAAGAACGGTAAGCAGTATACGATCCCGGTACCGGAGGCGCTGGATGCAGCGCGTTCCGGACAGAATCCGGAGCTGACCACACGTCAGAAACATACCAGAGAATGTTTCGTTGTTGCTGAGGAAGGTGCTGACAAGGCAGCGATCGAAGAAGCAATCAAGACCATGCCGAACTATTTCGCTGATTATGATACAACGGTAACATTTATTACAGAAGAAGAGTTGAAGGCAAATCACAGTAAAATGCCACATGGTGGATTTGTAATCCGTACGGGAGAAACAGGAAGAGACGGAAATAAGCATGTGATTGAATATTCGCTCAAATTAGATTCCAATCCGGAATTTACTTCCAGTGTATTGGTTGCTTATGCAAGAGCAGCGTACAGACTTTCCAAACAAGGGGAATCCGGAGCAAGAAGTGTCTT
>JAZQEX010000098.1:0-11486 GCA_045539215.1 Eubacterium sp.
AATCTGTGTCGCGATCAGGAATTCCCTGCCAAGCACTTCGACACCTTCCTCAATCACAAAGTCTGTCAGGCTCATGCAAAACTCGCAGGCATACGGCTCGATGATCCGAAGTGAGGACGGTGTCACGATCCGTTCGATATCCATGCCGTTTTCATAAAACGCATGGCTTGCCAGGATGCGCACCGGCTCTCCTTCTATTTTGGAAGGCAGGATTACTTCTGATTCCGATCCGACATATTTTGTCAGACGGATGCCCTGCTCAGTTTTCTCCCACTGCCAGTTCATCATATCAAAAGGCTCTCTTCCATCTCTTCATTCTGTGTGAGTTTTTCAAGTTCGTCCATCAATGCACGGTTGCGCTCATAGAGCAGGAATTTCTTATTGTATTTATAATAGAGATCGCATCCATGCTCCGCAATGAAGCGTGCGCTGCTGTAGTTGACTGTAAGCTCGGTCACAAGCACCAGCATCTCGTTGCCGTCGCCGAAGTTTGTCTCTGCAAAGCGGAATGTGTTCTCTAAGTATTTGCCGATCGTCTTTGCCTCATCTCGCATCTGTTCAACGCGGGATGCAAACTCTGACTGAATGACGGAAAAAGCACCTTCTGCGGATGATTCCATTCCTGCCAGACGGATCTTCTGCGACACTTCGCGCGCAAAGCGGATCATGTACTGCCACTTCCGACGCTCTGCGCCACCCAGACCGCTCGCTGCTTCAAGACGATCCATGTTTGCCTTCCATTCGTCCATCTTTTCGGAAAGCAGTGCTCTTGCGTCCGCATCAGGCTGTGCACCGCCAAGCAAGGTCTCTTTGATTCCTTTCAGATGCGGCATTAACTCTTTTAACGCATCCTCAAGCTCAATGTTTTCTCTGATCTGCGGGAGGATGGCCTCAAGCAGAAGTCCCATGATCGAAATGCGCTCATCAAAGCTTGCGTTCTTCGCACGTTTGTTGATCGCATGATCTGAGACACCTTCCAGGATCTCATTGATCTTATAATCGGTCCGGTACTTATTGTACAGCTCATAATATGCCGCAAACTCACCGGTGATCCGTTTGTTTCTGATGTACTGTGCGACCAGTGTCTGGTCAACTTCAAACCCGTTTTCCTCATACAGTGTGATCGCCTCGGAGAGATCCTCCCAGCCGCGGGCCGTAACATAATTTCTGCCGTCAACCGTATTCTCGATCTGATAGAAATCTTCCTTCTTGATGTCCAGGAATGTCAGGATTGACTGGTGCAGTCCCTTCTTCTGCGCATAGATCTTCCATGTCTCATAGTCAGGCTCTACTTCCAGCACTTTCAGACGGTCCATTGTTACCACGTCGAATTCACGCACAGAACGGTTGAACTCCGGCGGGTTTCCTGCCGTGACAATGACCCATCCGCGCGGCACGCGATGATTTCCGAAAATCTTGTACTGCAAAAACTGCAGCATCGACGGTCCCAGGGTTTCTGATACGCAGTTGATCTCATCCAGGAACAGAATGCCTTCCTTTTTGCCGCTCTTTTCCATGTTTTCATAGATCGACGCGATGATCTCACTCATCGTATAACGGGAAACGTCAAATTTCTCATCGCCATATTCTTTCGAAATGATGAATGGCAATCCCAGCGCACTCTGGCGCGTATGGTGCGTCATGGAATACGTCACGAGAGAAACATTTAACTCTTTTGCGATCTGCTCCATGATCGCGGTCTTGCCGATACCGGGCGCACCCAAAAGAAAGATCGGGCGCTGTCTCTCCAGCGGGATCCTGTAATTGCCGTACTCATCCTTCATCAGATAGATCCGTACGGATTTTTCAATTTGCTCTTTTGCTTCCTGAATGGTCATCATAAGCTTTACCCTCTTTTATAAAATGCGATATCTATACAATGATCGTTTCCTGCAGGTCTTCATCCTTTAACACGAGCTTGATCGCCCAGGACGGGATCTCAGGAATTCCGAATCCTTCCTTTACAAATACAAACGCCGTCTTATACGGTGGCATCTTTTCCGGGAAAATGCCCATACCATCCGTAAAATAGATCAGACCTTTCAGATCCGTCAGCTCTCTTTGTTGGATCAGTTCTTCCACATGCGCAAACACCGGTCTGAAATCCGTACCGCCAAAGCCCTTGATCTCGATGTTGTCACGGTACTCTTCAAACTCCTCCGGGCAGGTGATCTTAACATCTTGCTGGATCTTGCTGTCACACTGGATGATATGGATATTCACGTCATGAAAAAAGCTCTTGGTCGACATCAGGATCGAATAGGTCTTATCCAAAAACGCCTGTACCGTCGCGCCCTGACAGGAACCCGAGGTGTCGATCGCGATGACAAAATCATGGATCTTTTTCTCGTCCCGATATTCCAGCGGCTCTACTAAAGGCATGTTTCCGTATAGGTCCATTCCATAGGTATAATAAATGTAATCAAATTCCTCCTGATTGATCTGCATCTCTTCACTGGTGATCGCAAACTTCTTCAGAAACTCTTCGTAATTATACCGGTCTTTGGTGACGCCCTCTAAGTTTTCTGACATCGATCCGGGTGCCATACCGCGGTTTTTCTCAAACACCTGCACATCGAGCTGTACGCTGATGCCAAGCTCCTTCCACTCCTGGCTGATCTTGTTCATGCCGGGATGCGGGTTTTTCGGAAACCGTTTTCGCACCTGCTGCAAACTGTCTAAAATCCAGAAGCCATGCAGATCCTGATGGAACAAACACGCCTGGTCCATAAACCGCTCCGCTTCCTCCGGATTCAGGAAAAAGTAATGGTACAGGTTTTCTGCCGTCAGCCGTCCTGCCTTCGTCCGTATCTGGGAGAGGATCTGCCGCCTGCTCTTATCGTCCGGCAGCAAGACTTCTTTCATGCCCATCTCAAGGATCGTCTGCTCGACCGCTAAGTCCGCCGCGAAATCCCAGTACTTACTCTCAAGCTTCTCATATTCAAACGGATGGCGGAACAGACAATGCAGCACCTGATGGAGCCAGATCCGCTGCAACCTGCCCTTTTCCTGTCGGAACAAACGCAGCACTACATCCTTATTACAATAGATCTGATGTCCGTCCGTACCGATCCCCTTCGGGATCTCACCCTCTTCCAGCTCAAAATCCTCATAAAAAACAACCGGCATCTTTAACAGTGCACGGTTAAAAAAGGGCATCTTAACCACGAGGTCATCCCGTACATAATCAAGGATCTCACCTGCAAGCCGCTCTTTATTCTGTTCTCTTTCTTCTTTTGTCATAGCCATAGTATCATTCTACAAGAAAAGAGGCGTGAGTCAAGTAGCGAGAGTCATTTCAAGGCAGTAAATCCACAAGATACATCCATTTTTAGACAAATGCCACTATATATGGTAAAATAGCCTATGTATTTCGTCACAAATCCATCTTCGGGAAAGGCTTACATATGAAAAAAATCGGACGCGACCAGATATATTCTGTATTTCAACTGACAGCCGGCTCTGCTCTGGCTGCATTTGCACTGGAAGAATTCCTTGTTGCAAATAATATCTTTGACGGCGGTGTTGTCGGCGTCAGCATGATCCTGCATAATTTTCTGCCGGTCCCGCTGGGCCTTTTGACCGTGATCATCAACATTCCGTTTCTAATCTACGCGATGCTGCACATCGGGAAGCGTTTTCTGGCAAAAGCCGCCTATGCGATGGTTCTGTTTTCCGTTCTGCTGGAAGTGTTTAAGACGATTCCGGAGATCACGGACGATCTCCTTTTGGCCACGGTCTTTGGCGGCGTATTGCTCGGTGCAGGTGTCGGTATGGTGCTTCGTGGCGGTGGATGCCTGGACGGCACCGAGATTGTCGGCATCTTTGTCAACCGGAAGTTTTCACTTTCCGTCGGCAAGACTGTGCTTTTGATCAACATCGTCATCTATGCGATCGCCGGTGCTCTTTTTGGTCTGGACAAAGCACTTTACTCCGTACTGATGTATTTTATCACCTCACGTGTCATCGACCTTGTCCAGACCGGTATGGATCAGGCCAAGGCCATCCAGGTGATCACCGAAGAAGGCGAGAAGATCGCCGATGCGATCTATGAAAACTTCGGCCGCACCGTAACGTTTATCCGCGGCGAGGGCCTGATCAGCGGCACAAAAAAAGACATCCTCTACTGCGTCATCACCCGCGCGGAAATCTATGAATTCCGCAAGCTGATCCGCAGCATGGATGTCAGTGCATTTATTACGGTGACCGATGTCTCTGAGATCATCGGCAATCATGTCAAATCTGCCAGACAATAATCTATATAAAAGCGGCGGTCCCCTCCGGGATCGCCGTTTTTTCATACTCTTTACCTTCACTGACGCAATGATCAGCTCCAACAAAATGACAAATGACGTAATATCAATGATAATACAGAAGGGGTCAGCCAAAGGGCCAGGATTGCCTTCACAAAGCTCCAGGCTCCAAATAACATAACCCCGTTTCCCAGGATCACAAGCGTATGTTGATCACGCCTGATCTTCTCCGTCTTCAACATCTGCTTCTATCCCATCAATCGCTTCCTCATCCGCAAGTTCGGCATCTTCAATATCAACATCGATCCGCCCGGCCGCTTTTTTGACCTGCTTCTCCGCAAGCTCTGCCAGGCTGACCACTGCTGCAAGTGCGGTTGCTGCTGCCGCCGCTGTCAATGCTGCCGCTGCCACGATCAATAATCCTCTTCTTCCCATGGTTAACCTCCTTTGCTTTTCAAACTCATATTTCTTTATATTTTAAGATACACCTGTCAAAATAGCAACTTGTTGCCACTGTCACATTTCAGTAATCCAAAAACAATTCGTTTTATTCAGAATCTGCATAGGCTTTTATAGACCTATCGAGAACTTTTATTAGCAAATTTATTTTTGAAGTAGTATAATAATACTCGAAACAGAGGTATGTAAAATGCTATTGCATATGGGGGTACGTTATGACACTTGAGACTTATGGAACAGTTAAAGACATGTATTTGAATCACAGAGATCTGCTTGTTGCTCAGGCTAAGGCTGCCGGCAATATGACAGATGGCGAAATCGCTTCAATGTTTCAGGTACCGATCGATGAAGTAGCTAAGATTCAGGAGCCTGAGATCAAAGCTGTTGAGAACCTTCCGAAATGGAACTGGGACAGACTGGACGGCAAATGGGACTAATCCCAAGCTTTATTTGAACAAATTATAAGCGCTTATTTTAAAAACAGGATCAAGCCAATCGGCCTGATCCTGTTTTATTTCTATTTTTCTTTTACAGGAAACTGATCTCTTCAAACAGCGGTGTAGAGAAATACCGCTCGCCGGTATCCGGCAGGATGGTCAGGACTGTTTTCCCCTTTCCGAGTCTTTTTGCAAGCTTTAATGCCGCGCAGACGTTGGTCCCGCTGGAAATGCCGCAAAGGATGCCTTCTTTTTTCGCAAGCATCTGTGTTGTCAGGATTGCTTCTTCATCTGTAACGATGTGAATCTCTTTATAGATATCTGTATCCAGAACATCCGGGATCAGGCCGTCGCCGATGCCCATCTGCTGATGGGTACCTACGCTTCCGCCCGAAAGAATGGCTGCATTCTGCGGCTCTACCGCACAGAGCAGAATGTCCGGCCATTTTCTCTTTAAGATCTGGCCAACGCCTGTTAATGTACCGCCGGTCCCGATACCGGAACAGAACGCGTCGATCGGTACATCCACCTGATCAAGGATCTCTAATGCCGTGCCCTCAATGTGTGCAAGCGGGTTATCCGGATTGCTGAACTGGTTCGGCACAAAGACACGCGGATCCTCCGATGCCATTTTCTTTGCAAGGGCAATACATTTCTCAATGCATTCCCCGATGTCATTATTGTCATGGATCAATTTGACTTCCGCACCATACTGTGAAACCAGCATCCGGCGTTCCTTGCTGACAGAATCCGGCATGATGATGATCACACGGTACCCTTTGACCGCACCGACCAAAGCCAGGCCGATACCCTGGTTTCCGCTCGTCGGCTCCACGATGATCGAATCCTCTTTTAAAATGCCTCGTTTTTCTGCCTCTTCGATCATCTTCGCTGCGGTACGTGTCTTGATGGATCCTCCGACATTTAAGCCCTCGTATTTTACGAGCACTCTCGCGTCATTCGGTCCGGTCATCTTGCGCAGCTCGATTACCGGCGTGTGCCCCATTGCTTCCAGTACGTTGTGAAAAATCATATTGTTTCCCCTTTATTTCATTTTATGTTTTTCTGCCTGGAAGAAATCCTTAACCTCCTTTGCCACAACTCCGCTTAACGCAAACAACGCGATCATGTTCGGGATCGCCATCAGACCGTTGAAGATATCCGCAATGGTCCACACTGCACTGACTGTCATGTACGGTCCGATGAAAACGGCAATGATATAGAGTGCGCGGAAGACTTTAATCGGTTTGGTCTTTCCGCCTGTCAGGTATTCCAGACATCTTTCACTATAATAATCCCAACCGAGGATTGTTGTAAAGGCAAAAAATACCAGACAGATCATTAAGATAAATGCCGCAACCTGGTTCGGGAACGGCAATCCGTTCTGGAATGCATAGGTTGTGACCTGCACCCCTTCCAGTCCCGGCTGCTGCCACGCACCGGTTAAGACGATCGCAAGACCGGTCATTGTACAGATGATGATCGTATCGATAAACGTACCTGTCATGCTGACCAGCCCCTGGCGCACCGGCTCTTTGGTCTGCGCTGCCGCTGCTGCGATCGGCGCACTACCAAGACCTGCCTCATTCGAAAAGATACCTCTCGCGATACCCTTTTGCATCGCAACGATCATCGAGCCGACGATACCGCCTGTCACAGCCCGCGGATTAAACGCGCCTTCTACAACGGTCACGATTGCCGCCGGAATATGTGTGATATTTACAATGATCAGGATCACGACAAACACTACATAGATGACTGCCATAAACGGTACGATGATCTGGCTGACATTTGCGATTCGCTTGATTCCTCCGATCAGAACCAGCGCAACAAAGAATGTCAGGACCAGAGAAGATACGACCACTGCGATGGAATACTCACCCAGTCCCGGGATGGTTACTGCATGCAAAGTCTCCGGGTCAAAGAAGTTTTTGATCGCGCTCGCGATACCGTTTACCTGGCTGAAGGTTCCGATACCAAACAGACCTACACAGACACCAAAGAACGCAAAGATCTTGGCAAGCCATTTCCACTTCGGTCCCATACCACGCTCAATATAATAGAAAGGGCCGCCCAGACTGTGTCCGGTCGCAGGGTCGACCTGACGATATTTGACTGCAAGCAGGCCCTCTGAAAACTTGGTCGCCATTCCGAAAAATGCTGCAACCAGCATCCAGAAAAGCGCACCCGGTCCGCCGGCGCAGACAGCAGTTGCGACACCGACGATGTTTCCGGTACCGATCGTAGCGGAAAGCGCCGTACACAACGCGCCAAAGCTCGAGATCTCTCCGTGACCGCCTTCCTCGTTTTTGACCATCCACTTTAATGCCAGTGGCAGGCGTCTGACCTGCAGCACGCCGACACGAACGGTCAACAGAATACCGCCCGCCAAGATCAGAACGATCAGCGGCACGCCCCATACATATCCATCAATTTTGTCCAGTAAAAGCCCAAATTGTTCCATTTTCCCTCCTAACAAAAAAGGTCCGACGGCATACACTCCGTCGGACCTAAAACTATCATAAGAATGGTCTCTGTCCTTTTGCCTGAGAGATTCATACAGCATCGCTGTATTTTGCCCCTTCGGCACCCGCCCAAAGCGGGATTCTCCAGAGTGCGATCCACCCACAGTCTCATGATCGATTCTGCAGGTTTCGTTTCGCCGTATTCAATTGCATTGCACATATCATAGAAGATTCTATGGCTACCGTCAACTAACTAAATGCGCTATTTTCAAGAATCCTTGCACTTTTTCCTATACAAGTTCCTCCCGCAGCTCTTTTAATTTTGTGATCGTATCATCCATGACCTCCAATGCCTTTGCGTCATTTGGCTGCATCAGGCACAACGTATTACTTAAGAAGATATCTCCGATCTTCTTATCAATGCAAAGCAGGAATCCACCTTCAAACAGCAACTCGTCATTTTTGATCTTAATCTCGATCAGCTTTTTCTTCAGATCATCGAGATTTAAATGCAGGCGTTCGATCTGCCCCTGTGTATAACTCGTATCAAAGTATTTCAGTGTATCCTCTGCGAAGTCATCCCCTTTGACATCTGCATTTTTCTGTGTTTGCTGAGAAAACTTGCGCAGCTCAATAGAAAGATCCCGTGTGCGCTCTGCCAACTTGATTGCCTTATCAATCCGTTTGATCTGCTCATTGATATACGCTTCATTTGTCATCGCAGATACCTCCATTTCTTTCCAAAAATCTCCTACATTGAACGCTTCACGCCCAACCCGGGCGAAATTTTATGAAAATTGCACATAGATTTTCGCTGTTTCCGCCGCCAAACCCGGTTTTCCGGGCCGCGCCTTTGACTTCTTTTATAAATATTTTACAACATCTTCAAAGTTTTTTCACCTGTATTGTGATTTTTGCACGAATTTTTGCCCTCGCAGAGACTGTATACAGATTTGACGTATGGATATGCGTTTCATATAATGTCACACATATTAAACAATTTGTAACAATTATGTAACATTTTGTAATAGTTTTAACATGTACCAATTTAAAAGGAGTTTTAACAATGAAGAAAAGAATGCTTTACGGACTGACCGCTGCACTCGCGATTTCTGCTATGGTTTCTGTTCCGGCACTTGCTGCTGAGAGCACCGGCGAAGTGACAGCTTCCGTATTAAATGTAAGAAGCGGCGACTCAACCAGCGATTCCGTGCTGGGTAAATTAAAGAAAGGTTCTACCGTTTCCATTGAAGAAGAAACAGAGAACGGCTGGTATCAGATTTCCTATAATAATGCGACTGCATTTGTATCAGGTGATTACATCTCTCTGATCGAGGATGTGGCTGAAGATGCTGAAGCCGCTGCCGAAGAAGCAGAGGAAGAGATTTCCGAGGAAGATACCTATAATAATGACTGGGACGGTCCGGTGCTGACCAAACAGGCCGGCGTCGTTCAGGGTCCGAGCGGAAAAGAGACCTATTACAACCTGGATATGTCAGGCGTAATCCGAATCATGGAAAACCAGGGCTTTGAAGGTGAGTACTGGGTTCGCGAGGATGGCGTAAAGATGTATGGTGATTACATCATGTGTGCCGCAAACCTGAATGTACATCCGCGTGGTTCTCTCGTAGAATCCAGTCTGGGCACCTGCATCGTCTGTGATACGGGCGGATTTGCAAGCAGCAACCCGAATCAGTTAGACATCGCAGTTACCTGGTAGGACAATCACGATCCCCGGGCAGACAACGTGTTTGCCGGGTTGATATTCATAACTCTCTCCAAAAAAAGCTGTCACGAAACATTCGTGGCAGCTTTTTCATTCTTATTGTTCCTAATTATGAAAGCGGTCTCTAATTACGGTCTGAATAAATGATTCCAACAAACAACTCGTAAAACAATTGGCCAACTACGGTTTGGATTCGCGCTTTTCCATTATAGCTCGTAATCCCAAAGGACATTTACGAGCTATATGAAGATTTTCCCAATACAGCTCGTAATCTCATAAGACTTTTACGGGCCATTTGATGAATATCACATTACAGCTCGTAATGCTCCCAACTTTTTACGGTCCAAATAAGAGTTATCACATTACAACCCGTAATTCTTGTCTGCAAACCACAATTCAACCCGAACTTTTAAATCTAGATCCGAATCAGCCTCGAGCTGTACGCCTCCATCTCCAGTCCGCCTTCAAAAGAACCCGTCTCTCCGGTCAGAAGGTCTGTACCGCTTGCGGCGCCTGCATCAAAATGTGCCGTATAGTCCGCGCCATCAGCGTTGACACATATCAGCACTCTCTCGCCATCTGCTTCCCTACGGAAAACGCATTGACGATTCGTCAGATGCAGGGAAGTGAAATCTCCGTATTGCAAAGCATGCGATTCTTTCCATGCTTTTGACAGTACAGCGATATGATCGGTCAGGTCGTTCCACTCGGGTGTCTCAAAGCAGGCCCGAAGCGCGGGGTCTCCTTCCGACTTGTGCGCCTTTGCGCCCCACTCGCTTCCATAATAAATGACCGGGATTCCGGGCATGCCAAACATCATCGTATAGATCAGCGGCAGATGCGCCGGGTTTTCCAGTACGCTTGCGATGCGGCTGACATCGTGATTGTCCACAAAGGAGAACATGTGCTTTCCACGATACAGCGTCCAGTTTTCCGGTCCGAACTGGCGCATCAGGGAGTGGTTGATCTCAAACATATTCATGCTGTTAAAGCTCGAATGCAGGCCTTTGTAACACTCATAGTTTGTCGCGGAGTGACACATCTCATCGTTCATGATCTGATTGTAATCTCCGCCGAGGATCTCCCCGGCCAGGAAGAAATCTTCCTTCCACTGGCTGCTCTCCCAACGAAGCCGTCGTAAGAAATCGCGGTCAACCATATATGCCACATCCAGGCGCAGTCCGTCGATTCCAAATTCCTCGATCCACTGCCGGATACTGCCAAACAGATATTGTACCAGGTCTTCATTATGAAGATTCAGTTTCACCAGATCGTAATGGCCTTCCCAGCCTTCATACCATAATCCGTCGTTGTATCCGGAGTTCCCATTGAAATCAATGTAAAACCAGTCTCTGTACGGAGAGTTCTCCCGGTTTTTTAATACATCCTGAAATGCAAAGAAACCGCGTCCCGCATGATTGAAAACACCATCTAAAACGACTTTGATATCTGCCTCATGAAGTGCGCGGCAGACATCGGCAAAATCAGCATTGGTGCCCAGACGATTGTCAATTTTCCTGTAATCGCGCGTGTTGTAGCCATGTGTATCAGATTCAAACAGCGGTGAAAAATAGATTGCGCCAATCCCCAGCTTTTGCAGGTGCGGGATCCAGTCGATCACCTTTCTGATGCCTGACCCTGCATCGCAACCAACATCTGCCCCCCTACAGGGATCGCAGGGATTTTCAAACGGCGCACCGCAAAATCCTAACGGATAGATCTGATAAAATACTCGTTCAAATGCCCACATACAACGCGTCCTTTTTATTCATCATAAACATTATATCCCACTTCCGGCACGATAATGACCATGCACGGAGCATATTTTACAACATAGGAAGTTACCGAACCGATCGCCTGTACCCAGCCTTTTTTGGTGGACTTTGTCATGACGATCATGTCCATATCTTCTTTCTTCGCACACTTGACCACTTCGTCGCCGGCACGGCCAAAAATGATCGACACTTCATGATCATAGCCTTCCAGCAGCTTTGCTGTCTCATCCATGCGCTCCTTCAATTCACCGACTGCAGGATCCAGCATGCTGTCCGGTAACGGTCCGATCACATCTTCTCTTACCATAAGAAGCTTAATGAATGCCTCGCCCGGCTTAAACTCGTTCTTGATAAACTCAACAGACTTAATA
>JAZQEX010000099.1:0-6621 GCA_045539215.1 Eubacterium sp.
CGTGTAGGCCGACTTCATCGACCTGTTTTATCTCGGACCAGACCGGTAAACGCCGCGGAACCCTATAAAACTGGAAAAATCTTAGCACACTATTGATAAGATGACAAGTTAAAAACGAAACCGTTCTGTTAATAATATTTAATCCTGAAGGATGGGAAAGACAATGAAAAAATGGTAGAATATTGCAAAACAGCCATGATTTAAAACATTAAAATTGCTTAGGGTTTTTGAGGAGGGAATTTTATGTTTACAGTGCAGGACAATCAGTCATTTGATCGAATCTTACAGGCGAGAAGAATTTGCAGAGGTTTTACAGACCAGGTCCCGTCAAAGGAAGATATCGAAGCAGTCGTTGAAGCCGGACGGCTGGCTCCGTACGCTTCGATCTCAGCGGGCGATGTGGATGTATTCCGTCATTTTTATGTGTTTATGAAAGGGCATCCGATGATGGAAACCATCGATCGTCTGATCAGGGAGCAAAGCCAGATCGACGTAGAAGGTCTGCGCAAAGAGATGGAGGAAGATGCATTCCTGCAGGAATATGGCAAAGGGCTTGAGAATATGTGGTCACATGTGGCTGAGGCAGGACTGCCTGTTTTCCCGGATCCGCCATGCCTGATCATTCTGGCAGAGTGGCGCGGTGCACGCCGTGCGGAGCGGCAGAGTCTTGCGCATACCATTGAGAACATGTGGTTAAAAGCAACGGCGCTCAACCTTGATTTCAATATGATTTCGCCAATCGAAAGCATGGTAGACAATGAAGAATTCTGCAGTCTGTTTGATCTGTCGGTCGGCAAGTATGGATTCCACGGATGCATCATAGGATACAAGTCGGCAGAAAAACTTGTGTCCAAACCGATCAGTGCGCAGGTGCATTGGATGTAGACGATTGAATGGCAAGAGCATTGGATCTGGGAGATTAATAGAGGACAGTAATATGGTTAAGGCGATTGTAAAAGATATCATGTTTTTAGGCCAGAAATCTGAGCCGGCCACAAAAGAAGATCTGTATATCGCACAGGATCTCAAAGATACACTTGCAGCGCATCGCGACGGATGTGTCGGCATGGCTGCAAACATGATCGGATATAAAAAGAACATGATCATCGTATCACTGGGGATTGTAGATCTGGTCATGCTAAATCCCGTGATCACAAAAAAGTACGGCCCTTACGAGACGGAAGAGGGCTGCCTGTCATTAACCGGCGTAAGAAAGACGACACGCTATCAGAAGATCACTGTGAAATATCAAGATACATCCATGAAACCAAGGGTGCAGGAGTTCAGCGGATGGGCGGCACAGATCATTCAGCATGAATGTGACCATCTTGAGGGAATCATTATCTAGCAGCTTCAGGAGGATGGAATGAGTCTATATGCAATCGGAGATCTGCATCTTCATTTTCAGTCAGAATTGAAAAACAGATCACAGCTGAAGGACAGAGCCTGGAAGAACCACGAAAAGAAGTTCAAGAAGAACTGCGAAAAGTTGCTGTCTGATGCGGATACACTCGTTTTGGTCGGTGACCACAGCTGGGGAAGGAATCTGTCTGAGTGCGAGGAAGATTTTGCCTATATCATGAATCTGCCTGGAAGAAAGATTCTGCTTCGTGGAAACCATGACATGTTCTGGGATGCGAAGAAGACAGCAGCACTGAATGAAAAGTTCAAGGGAAAGCTCGAGTTCTTACAGGGGAATTATTATTCCTGGAACGATTATGCCTTGGTCGGGACAAAAGGCTTTACGTTCGAGGGACCGTTTTATCTGAATGGCAGAGGTCAGATCATGGGCTGGGATATCAAGAATGCGGAGCATGCGGAGAAGATCGTGAATCGCGAGCTGGCCCGACTGCGGCAGTCGTATGAGGCGGCAAAGACAGATAGATACCAGAAGTTCATCATGTTTTTGCATTATCCCCCGACCAACATACTGGAAGATGCGAGTGGCTTTACAAAAATGGCAGAGGAGTATGGGGCCGAGTACGTGATCTACGCACATTCACATGGTCAATCACGGTTTCATGACAGCATTCTCGGGGAGAAAAACGGAATCCAGTACCGGCTGGTTTCCGGAGATTATCTGATGTGGGAGCCATTCCTGATTATGGTTTAAAATTTTAAGAAACTGTGTTTTTGGAGAAATCAATGACTTGGAAAGTGATACAGATTCAAGAAGCAGATTATGGCTGTGAGGAACGTCTGCCTGGGGAGAAAACCAAGGTGATCGTCATGCTGCAGAGTGAAATGGGCGAGCAGAAACAGCTGACCGTAGAAGATGACTGGCTTTATGAGAACGGAATTGATGAAGGCAGTCTCTGGCCAGAGGAGAAATAAAAGGAGCCTAACATGTCAAACACCACCATCAAGAAAAGCATTTGCGACATCTGCACGCCGTCCTCGCATTGCGGTCTGGATGTATATGTCAAGGATGGCTGCATCGAAAAGGTCACCGGCGCGAAGGATTTCCCTTCGCGCGGCGGACTGTGCATGAAAGGCGCAGCCAACCGTGATTACGTCTACCAACCAAGCCGTATCAAAACCCCAATGAAGCGAGTTGGTGAAAAGGGAAGTGATCAGTTTGAACCGATCTCATGGGAGGAAGCATACCGGCTTGCCGCCAAGCATCTGAATCAGATCAAAGCGGAAAGCGGGCCGGATTCGGTTGCTTTCTATGTGGGATATGAAAAATGGTGCAGGCCGTGGGTGGAGCGCCTGGCACATTCCTTTGGCAGTGTGAATTATGGGACGGAAAGCTCTACCTGTCATTTCTCTGCGATTCTTGCAGCCATTACAACCATGGGATTTGGTATGGCAAGACCAGATCTGCAGAATGCGGACCTCTTTGTCGGCTGGGGCTGCAATCCATACGTGAGCATGTATCAGCTGGCAAAACGCATTGAAGCCTTAAAGTCACGCGGCGGCAAAGTGATCATGGTGGATCCCAGAGATACGCTTACGACTGAAAAACTTGCAGATCTGCATCTTAAGATCCGCCCGGGGACAGACGGTGCCCTGATGCTTGGGCTGGCAAATTACTGGATCCAACATGACATGTGCGATATGGATTACATTGAAAAACATGTCAGCGGATTCGAAGAGTATAAGCAGCTGGCGACGGATTACACGATAGAAAAAGTGAGCAAAATCACGGAGCTCCCGACCGAGCAGATCATAGAAATGGCAGATATGTATGGACATGCAAAAAAAGTATGTACGCATGTTTCCGCGCATTCTCTGACGCACCATACCAATGGCTTCAATTCAGTTAGAAATCAGTATGCTCTGCAGGCGCTGCGTGGCCAGATCGATCAAGAAGGCGGAAACCTGCCGCCAGGAAAAAGCTTCATTCAGAGCGGATGCGGATTCGATTCAATGGAGCAGGAATTTGCATGCCGTTCGGAGAAACCGACGCGCACACGCATCGGAGCATGGAAATATCCTCTATGGGAAAAAATCTCAAAAGAAATGCAGGCGACCGATCTTAGCAGGCAGATCCTCGAAGGGACGCCTTATCCGGTGCGTGCCATTGTGAATTTCGGGATGAACCATCGGATGTTCCCGCAGCCGGAAACCATGCTGCGTGCATTGGACAAACTCGATTTTGTGGTTTCCACGGATCTGTTTTGGACAGAGACATGCAGATATTCGGATCTGGTGCTTCCGGCTTGCTCCTCATTAGAGCGCAGTGAATTAAAAGCCTGGCCGGGTGGATTCCTCACCTGTACAACACCGGCGATCGAGCCGCTGTATGAATCGCGCCCTGACACAGAGATCATCTGTGACCTGGCACGTTATCTAGACCTCGATGATGATCTGCTTCGGGCCGGTTATGATGAGACAATGCGTTATCTGATCTCGCCGCTTTCAGTGAGTCTTGAAGAATTGAAGGAGAGTGAGGCACCCATCCGTGTGAAAGAATTCACCCCATATCAGGCGGGGACCTTCTTGAAGCATGGATTCCCGACGAAGTCAGGGAAAATAGAATTGTTTTCCGGAATGATCGCATCTCTTAATGATGAGCGATACAACCCGCTTCCCGTATATGAGACAGATGCGTGTGAAAACAAAGATGCACCAGAAAATTCCTATCATCTGGTGACCGGCGCGCGGCTAATGCACGCGATCCACTCCAGACTTCATAAGGTGGAGAGTATGAGAAAACATCGCCCGGAGCCACTCTGTGAGATCCATCCTCTGACTGCCCAAAAAGAAGGCATTCAGGAAGGAGACATGGTCAAACTGACGACTGTGGCAGGAAGCATCACGATCCGCGCCCATCTGACAGAAGCAGTCAGACCATTGGATATCCATGTTTATCATGGTTACGAAGAAGCGGATGTGAACGACCTGATCCCATTAGACTGGTGTGATCCATATTCCGGATTCCCGGGATTTGGCCGGATCGATTGTCAAATGGTCAAGGCAGATAACCAGAACTCTAATACCATTCAGTAAAGAGAAAAAGCAGGCCATGAAGGCCTGTATAGAAAAACAATGAGCCAGTATCCGGCGGAGCAAAAGTTGCCCCGTCGGATTTTTTTGTCCATTATTCCAATTGATCCCCTGCACTGAACTTGACAAACTGCAGATCCTCGCTATCCAGATATTCCAGATAACTATGCGTCAGGAACAAAAACGACGGATTTGTCTGTTCAAAAGAAGTCTCTGAACACATGGCAGACAGGGTTTTCAGATTTTTGACCCTGCGCGCAATCAGGGCAGTTTCTCCCTCCAACTTTTCAATTGCCAGAGGTATCGTCTGCTCCATTTTGAAGTCGGGATCAGCCAACAATTCCTTAATGTCTTTCCGTTTCATGCCGGCAGAGACCAGCGTCCGGATCTGAATGAGCTTCCAGATATCCTCATCACTGTAAAGCCAGGCGTCATTTGATGAGGCTCTGTCCTCTTTGTTTGCGGGAGAGAGGAGGCCGATTCGGTCATACTCCTGTAGCGTCCGTCTGGTTACACCAACAATCTTACATACTTCTCGAATGGTTTTCATATGCATATACCACCTTTCCTGATAACGAAACTTTTGCTCCGTTATAGGAATGGATAATTTTACGAATTAACTGCTTGCGCTGCACGTTACGTGCAGGCTTATAGTGAAATTAAAGGTGCTCGTAAATTTATCCGGTGTTGTAATGAAGCAGATGTGAAAATTTCGAGGCATCAGAATGTATAAAAATGTGAGGAGGATGTACAGATGAAAAAGAAACTGATTGCGATTCTATTAGTGTGTTTAACAGGTGCTGCATTAACTGCATGTGGGACAACGACCGCACCTGCAACAGATACGAACACCGCGCCTAAGGCAGAAGCCCCTGCGCCAGAGACTCCAGCCGAGCCGGCAACAGGAGAAACAGACCTTGAGACAACGATTGCAGCTGATGTGGATGCCACAGTCGAAAAACTGCAGACTGAACTGAATGCCATCTATGAAGCTACCGGAGATACCTATGATGGGTATAAAGAGAATGTTGACAAACTGACAGAATGGTATGCATTGGCGCAGAGTGAATCGACAGCACTTTATGGGCGGATCAATGAGAGTACGATTCAGTATCTGAAGACGATAGAGGCGAGCACAACTCCGGCAGACTTTGATACCTGGAGCGATGCACTTGACGACAGCTATAAGGCCTGGGACCGTGGGATGGAGGACTATTACAAGGCCTGGGATGAGATGTATGAGGACACCTATAAGAAATATGACAGGGTGATTTCTGATGCATATGAGCAGGTTGCTTATGAAGAAGCGGCCGACGCCTGGGACGATATGTACGATGCATATTCTGACAGCTGGGATCAGATGTACAGAGATTATTCCGATGCCTGGGAAGATATGTATGATCTGCACTCCGATATCTATGATGCAGTATATGATGAGGATGTAAACATTGACGCGATCGTAAATAAGACAAGCGAAACAGCTGAACCTGCAGCAACAACAGAAGAACAACAGGCAGAAGCACCTGATTCTGATGAAGTCACTCCTGAATTCAAAGAGCTGATGGACAGCTATGAATCGTTTGTTAATGAGTACTGCGCATTCATGGAAGAGTATAAAGATTCAGACGATCTGACAAGCATGCTTGGTGATTACACTGAGTATATGCAGAAGCTGGCCGATTATTCTGAGAAGCTGGAACAGTATGATGAGGATGATATGTCAGATGCAGACCTGAGCTATTATCTGGAAGTGACAAACAGGTGTAACCAGAAGCTGCTGGAAGTAGCTTAGTGAGCATGTGAAATGGTATACCAACCGTAAACAGGCGGTCATCCAATCAGATACGTTAATTCACACGATGCATAATAAGAATAATCGCTTGAATAACTGCAGATCGATTTATCCGATATAATAAACTCAACAAAACAAAGAACGGACGAACACTTTAAATAGATGAGTTTGAGGGAGGATAAAGAGATGACAAGATTATTCGCATTAGCAGCAACAAAGGCAATGTACAGCGGAACATTATTCATGAACAGAAGAGTTGTCAGCATGACAAACCGCTAATTGCAAATTCACATAAAAAGACATGAAGCAGGCCAAATCTTAATTGGTCTGCTTTTTTCATTGTCCCTGGAATTGTTCTATAGATTTGAAGATACATT
>JAZQEX010000100.1:0-2210 GCA_045539215.1 Eubacterium sp.
CCACAGCCAGTAAAAAAGCACATTGCTGCCATCACTGCTACCATAATCGCAATTATTCTCTTGCGAAGTCCCTTTTTTTTCATAATGTGCTATCTCCTGATATTATAGTTCATCTTTAATCTGTTTGCAGATGCCTGCTGCATCCAGTTTGTATTTTGCGATCAGTTCTTTTGCCGGGCCGGACTCGCCGAATACATCATAGATACCGATCTTCTTAACCGGGGTCGGCGCTTTTTCGCTTAACGCATCACAAACTGCACTGCCAAGGCCGCCGATCACGGAATGCTCTTCGACTGTGAACACGCGTCCTGTCTTCTTCGCGGATGCGACCACAAGCTCCTCATCCAGCGGCTTGATCGTATGGATGTTGATCACCTCTGCCAAAATGCCCTGCTCTGCCAGCATATCTGCCGCGCCAAGAGCTTCTGCCACACAGAGTCCTGTCGCGATGATCGTAAGGTCTGTGCCTTCTCTTAAGACGATTCCCTTACCCATTTCGAATTTGTAATTCTCTTCATCGTTGATTACAGGCACTGCCAGGCGTCCCAGACGGATATACACCGGTCCGTCATGTTCGTATGCTGCGCGGACCGCTGCTCTTGCCTCAACATCATCACTCGGACTTAAAACGACCATGCCCGGGATCACACGCATCAGGGCGATATCCTCGACACACTGGTGGGTCGCGCCGTCTTCGCCGACAGAAATGCCGGCATGGCTTGCACCGATCTTAACATTTAAGTGCGGATAGCCGATGGAGTTTCTCACCTGCTCCCACGCGCGGCCTGATGCAAACATTGCAAAAGAGCTCATGAAAACAGTCTTTCCGCTTGCTGCCAGTCCTGCTGCGATGCCTGCCATATTTGCCTCTGCGATTCCCACATCAAAGAAACGCTCCGGGAATGCCTTCTGGAATACACTTGTCTTTGTGGATCCTGCAAGGTCTGCGTCTAATACAACGATATCCTCATGCTCGGCGCCAAGCTCTGCGAGCATCTTGCCGTAGCTTTCTCTGGTTGCGATCTTTTTTACTTCTGACATAATGCTTCCTCCGCTTCTTTAAGCTCTTCCATGGCAATGGCGTACTCTTCGTCATTCGGCGCTTTTCCATGCCATCCCGCCTGGTTCTCCATATAGGAAACACCTTTGCCTTTTACTGTTTTTGCAACGATCGCCACCGGTTTTCCTTCTACTTCGCGCGCCTCTTTGAACGCTGCCGCGATCTGCTCAAAGTCGTGACCATCGATGCCTATCACATGAAAACCGAATGCCGCAAATTTCTCATCGATCGGATACGGGGAGCTTGACCATGTGATCTCTCCGTCGATCTGTAAGTTATTGTTATCTACGATCAGCACAAGATTGTCGAGCTTTTTCGTGCCGGCAAACATCGCCGCTTCCCAGATCTGGCCTTCCTGGATCTCTCCGTCTCCTGCCAGGGCATAAACTCTGTAATCTTTTCCGTCCATCTTAGCCGCAAGCGCCATACCGACTGCTGCGGAGAAGCCCTGTCCGAGGGATCCGCTTGACATATCCACGCCCGGTGTGCCTTTCATGTCAGGATGTCCCTGCAGATAGGAACCGACATGTCTTAATGTCTCCAGATCCTCCACCGGGAAAAAGCCGCGCTCTGCAAGTGCAGCGTAAAGTCCCGGTGCCACATGGCCCTTTGAAAGAACAAAACGGTCTCTGTCAGGATCCTGCGGGTTTTTCGGGTCGATATTCATCTCATTGAAGTACAGATACGTAAAGATGTCTGCAGAGGATAATGATCCGCCCGGATGGCCGGATTTTGCGTGATAAACTCCGGTGATGATCCCTTTGCGGACCTTGACTGCGATTTTCTTTAATTCTGATGTCGTCATAGACTGATATCCTTCCTATTATAATTCCACACGCCCTTCCAAAGCGCGCAGTAATGTTACCTCATCGATATACTCCAGATCGCCTCCGACCGGAACGCCGCTGGCGATCCTCGAAACACGGATGCCTGTCGGTTTGACCAGCTTGCTGATATACATAGCCGTCGTCTCACCTTCCAGACTGGAGTTTGTCGCGATGATCACTTCATCCACATCTCCCTCGAGACGTTTGATCAGCTCCTTCAGCTTAATGTCGCCGGGGCCGATCCCAAGCATCGGAGAAATTGCGCCGTGAAGCACATGGTAGACCCCGTCATATTGTCCGGTCTTTTCATACGCTGCCAGATC
>JAZQEX010000101.1:0-11659 GCA_045539215.1 Eubacterium sp.
CGGAATGAACGTTGTGATGAGATCTTAAACATCCAGGCATATGGACTGGTCAAGCGTCTGGAGCATACCAATGCGAAAACAGCCGTGATCGGTATTTCCGGCGGACTCGATTCGACACTTGCACTGCTCGTGACAGTGCGCGCGTTTGACATCCTCGGACTTCCGAGAGAGGGCATTCAGGCGATCACAATGCCGGGATTTGGGACGACAGACCGTACCTATGACAACGCGGTTTCACTGATCCGCGACCTGAAAGCAACCTTCCGTGAGATCCCGATCCGTGACGCGGTGACAGGACATTTTAAAGACATCGGACATGATATCAACAATCATGATGTAACATATGAAAATTCTCAGGCGAGAGAGCGGACACAGATCCTGATGGATGTCGCAAACCAGTGTGGCGGTATGGTGATCGGTACCGGTGATCTGTCAGAGCTTGCGCTCGGCTGGGCGACCTACAACGGCGATCATATGTCGATGTACAGCGTAAACGGATCTATTCCGAAAACGCTGGTGCGACACCTGATCCGGTTTTATGCGGACACCTGTGAGGAGAAAACACTGTCAGCAGTTCTGTATGATGTACTTGATACGCCGGTCAGCCCGGAACTCCTGCCGCCGAAAGAAGGCCAGATCAGCCAGGTGACAGAAGATATCGTAGGGCCGTATGAGCTGCATGACTTCTTCTTATACCAGGTCCTTCGATTCGGATTTTCACCGAAAAAAATTCTCCGCCTCGCAAAGATTGCGTTCGACGGAGAATATGATGATGAGACCATCTTAAAATGGCTGAAGACATTCTATCGGAGATTTTTCAGCCAGCAGTTCAAGCGTTCCTGTCTGCCGGATGGACCGAAGGTCGGATCGGTGGCAGTATCACCGCGTGGTGATCTGCGGATGCCGTCTGATGCATCTTCCAGACTGTGGTTGGAAGAACTGGAGCGTTTGTCCTAGGGCATTTTTACGTAGATTTTTTCAAGCCGGTTGCCATCTTTGGAGCGGACTTTAAAGATCGTGCCGTCTTCCTCGATAAACGTATCACCGATATTGGGGATCCGGTCGTTTAATCCGATCAGATAGCCGCCGAGCGAATCGTAATCCTCTGAAACAAGTGAGAGATCAAAGTCGTGGCAGAAGTCCTCGAGATTGTAAGAAGCATCCACCAGATATTCTTTTTCGGAAATCTGTGTCCAGGGTGCTTCTTCGTCTGTGTCGTATTCATCCTGGATCTCACCGACGATCTCTTCAAGCAGATCTTCGAGTGTAACGACTCCGGCACAGGCGCCGAATTCGTCTAAGACGATCGCCATGCCGACGCGTTCGTCACGCATTTCCATAAACAGTTCAGCGTTGTTTTTGGATTCGTAGGTAAAGAATGGTTCTCGCATGACTTCCTGCAGGGAAAACTGATCGAAGTCTTTGAGTAGAAGATCCTTGATGTTCAGAATGCCGACCACATTGTCCGGAGATTCCTCATAGATCGGGAAACGTGTATGCTTTTCTTCGCGGAATACCGTAAGGACTTCTTCAAGGGTCGCATTGATATCAAACATTGTCGTATCGATGCGGGGCACCATGATCTCGCTCGCCTGGTCATCACCGAAATCGAAGAGGTTGTTGATGATCTCTTTTTCTTCCTCCTCGATGACACCGCTTTCCTGGCCGACATCAACGACAGTTCTGATTTCCTGTTCGGTCAGGCCTTTTCTGGTCTTGGAAGGATCCACGCCAAGAATACGCAACACGCCGCCGGCCATCAGATTGATGATAAAGATGACAGGTCTTAGCACAGTCATGATGGCATAGATAATGCCACAGACACGCATGGATAAGCGCTCGGCACGAAGTGTCGCCATGGTTTTCGGTGTGATCTCTCCAAAGATCAAAACAATCAGTGTTAAAACACCCGTTGCGATCGCAACGCCCTGATTTCCGACTAACGCAAGCATGATGGAAGTCGTAAGAGAGGAAGCGAATAGATTCGCGATGTTATTTCCGATCAGGATCGCGGAAAGCATGCGGGAAGGCTGCTCTTTTAAACGGAGCACACGCGCGGCCCGTTTGTTCCCTGCTTCAGCAAGTGCCCGCATACGGATTTCACTGACAGTCATCAGAGCGGTTTCCGATGAAGAAAAGAATGCGGACAAAGCGATCAATATGATCAGGATAATGATTTTTATAACGATTTCAAAACTCATGAGAGTAATATATCGAAACTTTCATGATTTGGCAAGTTTGACGGGAATGCGACATTTTTTTCAATGGTTTTCTACCGAGAAAACACTTCCTTTCCGAATAAGAGTATGCTATACTCGTCAATGTATGAGCACAAATTCCAGAAATGGGATAATTTATAGGAAAGGAGTGCGTACGAGATGAAACACATCAAGACATTAAGCACCAGAAATCTGCAGCAGTCAGTAAAAAAAGGCGGATGCGGTGAGTGCCAGACTTCCTGCCAGTCCGCATGCAAGACTTCCTGCACAGTAGGAAACCAGAGCTGCGAGCAGAAAAAATAATTTTGCAGCAACGTAAT
Source organism: Eubacterium sp. (assembly GCA_045539215.1). GTDB lineage: Bacteria > Bacillota > Clostridia > Lachnospirales > Lachnospiraceae > SY8519. Next base: position 2,540 of record JAZQEX010000101.1, read on the forward strand.
GGGGGTTTGTGTTAGGCCGTATGCCAGGCATGCGGTCTTTTACATGTTTATGCAGGAGGGGAGCATTTGATCCATCAATATCAGAGTCACGGTTATAACATCGTGATGGATATCAACAGCGGATCGGTTCATGTCACAGACGATGTGACATACGAGATCCTGCCGTTGTATCAGGGGAAAACAGAAGATGAGATCTGTAAGCTTCTGTCCAGAAAATATACACAGGATGAGATCCGTGAGAGTTTGGCGGAGATCCGTCAGCTGATCGAAGAAAAGACACTGTTTACGGAAGATGACTACGAGCCGTATATTGATTCGTTTGCAGACCGGCCGACGGTCGTGAAGGCGCTGTGCCTTCACATCGCACATGATTGTAACCTGGCATGCAAATATTGTTTTGCCGAAGAGGGTGAATATCATGGCGGACACCGTGAGCTGATGTCTTTGGAAGTTGGGAAAAAGGCACTGGATTTTCTGGTGGCGAATTCCGGCAGCAGACGGAATCTGGAAGTGGACTTTTTCGGCGGCGAACCGACGATGAACTGGGAGGTTGTCAAAGAACTGGTTCATTACGGACGCGAGCTTGAGAAGACGCATGATAAGAACTTCCGGTTTACATTGACGACAAACGGTGTTCTTTTAAATGACGAGATCGAGGAATTCTGTAATCGTGAGATGTCAAACGTTGTTTTGAGCATTGACGGAAGAAAAGAAGTCAATGACAAAATGCGTCCGACGAGAAATGGCATGGGAAGCTATGATCTGATCCTGCCGAAGTTCCAGAAGTTTGCAAAGAGCAGAGGTGAGAAGAGCTACTATGTGCGCGGCACATATACGCATTTCAATCCGGACTTTGCAGAGGATGTTCTGCATCTGGCAGATCAGGGCTTTGACCAGATCTCCGTGGAGCCGGTTGTGGCCGGCCCGGAATGTGATTATGCATTGACAAAAGAAGATCTGCCAAAGCTTCTTAGTGAGTATGACCGTCTTGCAGATGAGATGATCAAAAGAAAGCAGGCGGGAGAAGGATTTAACTTTTTCCATTTCATGATCGATCTTGAGGGCGGACCATGTGTTGCAAAGCGTTTGTCGGGCTGCGGCTCGGGCACAGAGTATCTGGCAGTTACGCCATGGGGAGATCTGTATCCGTGTCATCAGTTTGTCGGCAATGAAAGCTTTTGCATGGGTAATGTAGATGAAGGCGTGAAGCGTACCGACCTTGTCAGAGAGTTTAAGGCATTAAATGTCTATGCAAAGGAAGACTGTAAAGATTGTTTCGCACGGTTTTATTGCAGCGGAGGCTGTGCGGCGAATTCGTGGAATTTCCACGGAAGGATTGACGGAACATATGAACTTGGATGTGAGCTGCAGAAAAAACGCGTCGAGTGTGCAATCATGTTAAAGGTTGCAGACGCAATGTCACAAGAGGAGTGTTAAGAGTATGAAAAAGAGAACAGGTGCCATCCTGTTGGTGATCTTCCTGGCGATCATCGTCGCTTTGGGATATTTCTCCTTCGGGATCATGAAAGGCACGATGCACAAAGACCGTGAGGAAGGCGTAAAGCTTGGTCTGGATCTGGCAGGTGGTGTCAGCATCACATATCAGGTAGACGCGGACGGTGATCCGTCTAAGGAAGATATGGATGATACCATCTACAAGCTGCAGAAGCGTGTAGAAGGATACAGTACCGAAGCACAGGTTTACCAGGTTGGCGATGACCGTATCACCGTAGAGATCCCGGGTGTTTCCAATGCATCCGAGATTCTGGAAGACCTCGGTTCACCGGGTAGCCTTTCCTTTATGACAATGGACGGAACCGTTGTATTAAACGGTAACGATGTTGCGGATGCGCAGGGCGCGCAGCAGGAGGATCAGACCACCGGCGCGCGTGAGTATGTCGTTGAGCTGACTTTAAACAGTGACGCGATTGAAAAATGGGCGACTGCAACCAGTGAAAATGTCGGCAACCAGATCGCGATCGTTTATGATGATGAAGTCATCAGCGCACCGGTCGTACAGACTGTGATCACAGACGGTAAATGTGTCATCAACGGCATGAGCAGCTTAGAAGAAGCAAATGAGCTTGCTTCTTCGATCCGTATCGGTTCTCTTTCCCTTCCGTTGAAGGAGTTGGAGTCTAAGGTAGTAGGCGCACAGCTTGGTTCTGATGCGATCTCAACCAGTATCAAGGCAGCAGCAATCGGTGTTCTGATCGTCATGGCATTCATGATCGTGATCTACTGGATCCCGGGTGTGGCAGCAGCACTGGCGCTGTTGATCTATTCCGGTATCATTCTGTCATTGCTGCATCTGTATGATGTCACACTGACATTGCCGGGTATCGCAGGTATCATCCTGTCAATCGGTATGGCCGTCGACGCGAATGTCGTCATATTTGCGCGAATACGAGAGGAGACGGCAGCAGGGCAAACAACGGAGAACGCGATCAAGATAGGTTTTAAGAAAGCGTTATCCGCGATCGTCGACAGTAATATCACGACATTGATCGCGGCAGCAGTTCTGGGAATTTTCGGAACCGGTCCGATCCGTGGTTTTGCTGCAACACTGGCAATCGGTGTAGCGGTTTCCATGTTTACGGCACTTGTGATCACACGATGGATCCTGCGTTCTCTGTATGCACTCGGATTTAAGGATCTGAAGTTCTACGGTGTGAAGAAGCAGCGTAAGACGATGGATATCGTGAAACGTCGTCTGGTCTTCTTCCTGATTCCGATCTGTCTGGTTGTGATCGGACTGGCCGGTATGGGCGTACATAACGCAAACAAGGGCAATCCGCTTAACTTCAGCCTGGAGTTCATGGGTGGTACTTCTACCAATGTTACGTTTGAAACGGATTACACGCTTGAGGAGATCGATGATACGATCGTTCCTCAGATCGAAGAGATCACAGGCGACGGTAACGTTCAGGCGAACAAGGTTGAAGACAGCACAACCGTACAGTTTAAGACACGTACGCTGTCACTTGACGAACGTCAGGAATTCAACGAAGTGATGCTTTCCAATTACGGTGTTGCGGAAGAAGACATTACTTATGAAAACATCAGCTCAACGATCAGCTCTGAGATGCGTTCGGATGCAATCCGTGCGGTAATCATTGCGACAATTTGTATGCTGATCTATATCTGGTTCCGGTTCAAGGATCTGCGATTCGCAGGCGCAGCTGTGCTGGCACTGGTACACGACGTATTGATCCTTCTGGTGTTCTACTCACTTTCCTGGACATCAGTTGGTACAACGTTTATCGCATGTATGCTAACGATCGTCGGTTACTCGATCAACTCGACCATTGTCATGTTTGACCGAGTCCGAGAACACATACAGACAGAAAGCATCGGCTCGGACGATGATTACAAGAACATCGTCAACGAGAGTATCACGCAGACCCTGTCGCGTACGATCAATACAAACATCACATCATTGATCACGCTGGTTTGCCTGTTTGTCCTGGGTGTATCATCGATCCGTGAATTCTCCGGCCCGCTGATCGCAGGTATCATCGCCGGCGTATATTCTTCCGTACTTGTAACCGGTTCACTCTGGTATGTATTCCGGACAAAGATCGGAAAAGAAAAGAACAAGAAACGGTATGAGATCGCCAATGCGAGAGCAAGCAAGGTGACCTACGGCGCAGACGCAGGTAAGAAGAAAAAGAAAAAACGCAATAAACAGAAGGAACACGACGATAAGATCATCGTATAAAAACCATTAACCATGTATTAAAGAGAGGGGAATTACATGACCGCAATGGAAGAATTAAGACTTACAGATCCTGAGGTCGCAGCAGCAATTGACAGTGAGTTAAGACGCCAGAATGCACATATCGAGCTGATCGCATCCGAGAACTGGGTGTCTGAGGCAGTGATGCAGGCACAGGGCAGTGTCCTGACCAACAAGTATGCAGAGGGATATCCGGGCAAACGCTATTACGGCGGATGCCATTGTGTCGATGTCGTAGAACAGCTCGCAATTGATCGTGCGAAGAAACTTTTTGACGCTGAATATGTCAATGTACAGCCGCATTCCGGTGCGCAGGCAAACATGGCAGTACAGTTTGCGCTTCTTGAGCCGGGCGATACCGTTATGGGTATGAACTTAAGCGATGGCGGTCATCTGACACATGGAAGTCCGGTTAACTTCTCCGGAAAATATTTTAACATCGTTCCGTATGGTGTTGGCGCAGACGGCAACATCGATAACGATGAAGTAGAACGTATCGCAATGGAGTGCAAGCCGAAGATGATCATCGCAGGCGCAAGCGCATATCCGCGTACGGTTGACTGGAAGCGTTTCCGTGAGATCGCAGACAAAGTCGGCGCATATCTGATGGTTGATATGGCACATGTGGCTGGTCTGGTAGCGGCAAAAGTTTTCCCGAACCCGATCTACTATGCTGATGTTGTTACCACAACAACACATAAAACACTGCGCGGACCGCGTGGCGGTATGATCCTGGTTTCCAAGGAATCCATGGAGAAGAACAACTTCAACTTTAATAAAGCAGTATTCCCAGGCGTACAGGGCGGCCCGCTGATGCATGTGATCGCAGCAAAAGCAGTATGTCTGCAGGAAGCCCTGACAGATGAGTACAGAGCTTATCAGCAGCAGGTTATTGACAATGCACAGGCACTGGCAAAAGGACTGCTGAACCGCGGCATTTCACTGGTTTCCGGCGGCACAGATAACCATCTGATGCTGATCGACCTGACACCGCTTGATAAGACCGGAAAAGAAGTTGAAAAACTTCTCGATGACGCACACATTACGGCAAATAAGAATACGATCCCGAATGAGCCGAGATCTCCGTTTGTTACAAGTGGTATCCGTCTGGGTACGCCGGCAGCAACGACACGTGGTCTGAAAGAAGATGATATGGACCGTGTCGCAGAGGCGATTTCCATCGTGATCTTAGAAGGCGAAGCAGGTGTAGAGAAGGCACGCGCAATCGTGAAAGAACTGACTGATAAGTACCCGTTGATTTAATGAACGATACACTCTCGAAACCCTGATCCGGTTTCGGGAGTGTTGGTTTATGATAGAGGAGGATGACATGATAGACATTAAGCTGATCAGAGAAAATCCGGATCTTGTTAAAGAAAATATCAAAAAGAAATTCCAGGACGCAAAGCTTCCGCTCGTTGATGAGGTAATCGAGCTGGACAAAAAAGCCCGTGCCACTCAGCAGGAGGCAGATGATCTGCGTGCACAGAGAAATCAGATCTCAAAACAGATCGGTGCGCTGATGAAACAGGGCAAAAAGGAAGAGGCAGAAGAGGTAAAGAAAAAAGTTGCTGAATTTGCTGCACGCCTTGAAGAGCTTGAAGCACAGGAAGGTCCGCTCCAGGAAGAAATCAAGAGCCGTATGATGCGCATCCCCAATATCATTGATCCGTCTGTTCCGATCGGAAAAGACGACAGCGAGAATGTCGAGATCGAGCGCTTTGGTGAGCCGGTCGTACCGGATTTTGAGGTACCGTATCATACAGAGATCATGGCGAAGTTTTCAGGAATCGATCTGGAAGCAGCCGGAAGAGTAGCAGGCAACGGTTTTTATTATCTGCAGGGAGACATTGCAAGACTGCATTCCGCAGTTTTATCTTATGCAAGAGATTTCATGATCGACCGTGGCTTTACCTACTGCATTCCGCCTTACATGATCCGCAGCGCCGTTGTTTCCGGCGTTATGAGCTTTGAAGAGATGGATGCGATGATGTATAAGATCGAGGGAGAAGACCTTTACCTGATCGGAACCTCAGAGCATTCTATGATCGGAAGTTTCATCGACCAGATGTTAGAAGAGGAGTCTCTGCCGAGAACACTGACCAGCTATTCTCCGTGTTTCCGTAAAGAAAAAGGTGCACACGGCATTGAAGAGCGTGGCGTTTACAGAATCCATCAGTTTGAAAAACAGGAGATGGTCGTTGTATGCAAGCCGGAGGATTCTCCGTACTGGTATGATCAGCTCTGGAAGAATACGGTAGATTTCTTCCGCACACTGGATATCCCGGTTCGTACATTAGAGTGCTGCTCCGGTGATCTGGCAGACCTGAAAGTGAAATCTCTTGACGTAGAAGCATGGTCTCCGCGTCAGAAGAAGTACTTCGAGGTCGGCAGCTGCTCGAATCTGGGTGATGCACAGGCAAGACGTCTCAGAATCCGTGTAAAAGGCAAAGACGGCAAGTACTTTGCGCATACCTTAAACAATACGGTCGTAGCACCGCCACGTATGCTGATCGCGTTCTTAGAGAACAATCTGCAGGCAGACGGCAGCATCCGAATTCCGGAAGCACTTCGGCCGTACATGGGTGGTAAAGAAGTTATTCGATAGTTACACGTTTTTATAAGGGAAATAAGAAAATGCTGTATTTGACTCCGTTTCAAGGATCAGATACAGCATTTTTTATGAGCATGAAAAAGTGCTGCGAAATGCAGTAATTACCGATTGGTTTCCTGCTTACTTTACAGTCATGTAGCGATTTACAGTAAAAGAGTACGGGTAATTTTGTAAAAATTTATGCACAAGTTTTAGCCTTCGTTTGTTGCAAATAACCTTCAATGGTGATAAGATGTAGATTGTCTGGGGGATTTTAACAAATCATCCCGGTAAAGACGTTTAACTTAGAGGTAAAGGAGAAGAAAAATGGCAAAAAAAGTAGTAATCGCTAGTGCATGTCGTACAGCAATCGGCAAAATGGGCGGCCAGTTCGGTAACACACCGGCAGTAGAGCTTGGCTCAATCGTTATCAAAGAAGCAGTTAACCGCGCAGGCATCAAGCCGGAGCAGGTTGACGAAGTAATGATGGGTTGTGTTATCACAGCAGGTCTGGGCCAGAACCCGGCTCGTCAGGCATCCATCAAAGCAGGACTTCCGAATGAGGTTCCGGCATTCACACTGAACGTTGTTTGCGGTTCCGGTCTGAAGTGCGTAAACGAAGCTGCTAACATGATCCTTGCTGATCAGGCTGACATCGTTGTAGCTGGTGGTATGGAGAACATGTCCATGGCTCCGTTCGCTCTGCCGAAAGCACGTTTTGGTTACAGAATGAACAATGGCGTTCTGATGGACTGCATGATCAATGACGCACTGTGGGATGCTTTCAATCAGTATCACATGATGATTACTGCTGAAAATATCTGCGATCAGTGGGGCCTGACCCGTGAAGAGCTGGATGCTTTCGCAGCAGCTTCTCAGCAGAAGGCAGTAGCAGCTCAGGAATCTGGCGCATTTGACGAAGAAATCGTTCCGGTTCCGGTTAAAGTTAAGAAAGAAACCGTTATGATCGCTAAGGATGAGGGTCCGCGTCCGGGTACAACAGCTGAGTCTCTTTCCAAACTTCGTTGCTGCTCAGGCAAAGAAGGCGGTCTGGTAACAGCTGGTAACGCTTCTGGTATCAACGACGGTGCTGCAGCACTCGTACTGATGAGCGAAGAGAAAGCTGCTGAGCTTGGCGTTAAGCCGCTGGCTACTTTCGTTGCAGGTGCTCTTGGCGGATGTGATCCGAAGATCATGGGTATCGGACCGGTTCCGGCTACCAAGAAAGCTCTGGCTAAAGCTGGCCTTACAATGGATGATATCGACATCATCGAGGCTAACGAAGCATTCGCAGCTCAGTCTGTAGCAGTTCAGAAAGAACTTGGCTTCCCGTCAGAGAAACTGAACCTGAACGGTGGCGCTATCGCTCTTGGACATCCGGTAGGTGCTTCAGGTGCTCGTATCCTCGTTACTCTGCTTCACCTGATGAAGAAGAACGACGTTAAATACGGACTGGCTACACTGTGCATCGGCGGTGGCATGGGCTGCGCTACAATCGTAGAGAAAGCTTAATTGTAAGTTCGCTATTCGATCCTTACGAAATAATAAGATCCCGAATCTTTTTGAGAGGTTCGGGATCTTTTCTTTTCGAGAAGAACGGGGGAGGAGCATGTTGGAAAATAATAGAAGATTGTATACAAGATCGTAAAAATCTAATTGGTAGTACCAAATGTGTTAAAAAAATGTCAAAATATTTGGTTTTCCTATTTACTTTTATCAAAAGTGATTTATAATGTACTTAAGAGCTTCCCAAACAGTAACCACTTCAGATTAGGTTCTGTCGGTTGTTGTTTCGGGATTTATGAGCAACGTTAGTTAAGTTTTAAGGAGGAAAGATGTCATGAAAGTTGGAGTTATCGGTGCAGGTACGATGGGTAGCGGAATCGCTCAGGCATTTGCAGTAAAAGACGGATATGAAGTATATCTGTGCGATATCAATCAGGAGTTTGCTGACAGAGGTAAAGCTAAGATCCAGAAATCTCTTGAGAAAGCAGTTTCCAAAGGCAAAATGGAAGAGGCTGCAAAGGATGCTATCCTGGCTAAGATCACGACAGGTGTAAAAGATATCTGTACAGAAGCAGATCTGATCGTTGAGGCTGCTCTGGAAGTAATGGATATCAAAAAGCAGACATTCAAAGAGCTGCAGGACATCGTTCCGGCTAGCTGCCTGTTTGCAACAAATACATCATCCCTGTCCATCACGGAGATCAGCAATGGCCTTGACCGTCCGGTCATCGGTATGCATTTCTTCAATCCGGCACCGGTTATGAAGCTCATCGAGGTTATCCGCGGCGAGACAACCACAGATGAGATGGTAGCAAAAGTTATCGAGATTTCCGAGGATATCGGCAAGGTTCCGGTAGAAGTAAACGAGGCTGCAGGCTTTGTTGTTAACCGTATCCTGGTTCCGATGATCAACGAAGCAGTTTGCGTTCTGGCAGCAGGTGTAGCAAATGCAGAAGACATCGACACCGCTATGAAGCTTGGATGCAACCATCCGATGGGCCCGCTGCACCTTGCAGATTACATCGGCCTGGATATCTGCCTGGCAATCATGGAAGTTATCTACAACGAAGAAGGCGACTCCAAATATCGTCCGTCACCGCTTCTTAGAAAGATGGTTCGTGCAGGCAAGCTTGGCTGCAAGACAGGCGAAGGATTCTTCAAATATTAAGATGTATCAGCTCCCGAGCTGCAAAAAAGAAGTCCCATGCTCGCATCAATGTCATTAAGTTAAGATGACAGCCCTAGACCTCTATACCAGAAATGGTATAGGGGTCTTTTTTTT
>JAZQEX010000102.1:0-15639 GCA_045539215.1 Eubacterium sp.
ATGCTTTTTAAACGATCTTTGTAAAGCAGAAGATAAGAGAATATAAATGGAAATTGGGAAATTACCGGAATCCGTTTTAAAACGGTCCGTTTTCAAACAATTGCATACAGAAAGACCGGAAGTCATACAGGGTGCCGGTGTGGGCGAAGATTGTGCGGCACTGGAACTTGCAGAGGGCGAGATCTTTGTGGTTTCGACCGATCCGATCACTGCCGCGACGACAGACGCCGGGAAATTGGCGATCAGGGTTACCTTAAATGATCTGGCGACCACAGGCGCGGAACCTGTTGCGGTGCTGGTGACGGCGCTGCTGACACCGGAGATGACAGAACCCGAGATTCGTGAACTGATCGGACAGATGGAAGAGGAATGTGCTAAGAGCAATGTGCAGATCATCGGCGGTCATACGGAAGTCACCGATGTTGTCAGACAGCCGCTGCTCTCGATCACAGGAATCGGGAAGATCAAAAAAGAGGAATATCTTTTAACCGGCGGCAGCAAGGCCGGTGATGATATCATCATCACAAAATGGATCGGCTTAGAGGGGACTTCCATTATCGCAAAAGAAAAGGAAGAACGTCTGAAGGAGCGTTTGCCAAATGATCTGATCCGTACCGGACAGGCATTTGATCAGTACCTGTCGGTCCTTCCTGAGGCAAGAGTCGCCGCGGAAAACGGTGCGCATGCGATGCATGACATTACGGAAGGCGGCGTGTTCGGAGCCCTTTGGGAAGTCGCGGAAGCGGCAGGAATGGGGCTGGACATCGATCTTTTAAAGATCCCCGTCAGACAGGAAACCATCGAAGTCTGTGAAGTGTTTGGCATCAATCCGTATGAGCTGATCTCAAGCGGAAGCCTGCTGGTTACGACACCTGACGGAACCGGAATGATCCGGGCACTGGAAGAAGCCGGCATCCCGGCAGCGATCATCGGAAAGATGGTGGAAGGGAATGACAGGATCATCCGAAACGGCGAGGACAGACGTTATCTCGAACCGCCGAAGACAGACGAGATTTACAAAGTGAGATAATTACATTCTATTGGAATTAGTTGGATATATACGAAAAGAGGGGATAGCAATGAGAGAAAAGATTTTAACTTATCTTGAGAAAAACAGCCGGATCGACTTGCAGGAATTGGCGATCGTTCTTGGTGAAGATGTTGACCGTGTGACAGCAGAGATTAAAGCAATGGAAGAAGAGCATGTGATCTGTGGTTATCATACGATGATCAACTGGGAAAAAACAGATGTCGAACAGGTCATCGGTCTGATCGAAGTGAATGTTACACCACAGCGCGGCCGTGGCTTTGATACCATTGCAGAACGTATCTACAATTATCCGGAAGTCAACGCAGTCTACCTGATCTCCGGTGGATTTGATCTGCTTGTAACAATCGAAGGACGCAGCCTGCGCGAGGTATCCAGCTTCGTATCTGATAAGCTGTCTGCATTAGAATATGTTACCGGCACGAAGACCAACTTTGTATTAAAGAAATACAAAGACCATGGAACGATTATGACAGAAAAGAAAAAAGATGAAAGGATACAGGTAATGCCATGAGGAACCCGTTAGGACAAAAAGTGACAGACATCAAACCGTCCGGTATCCGTAAGTTTTTTGATGTTGTCAGTGAAATGCCGGACGCAATTTCTCTTGGCGTTGGCGAGCCGGATTTTGACACGCCGTGGTTTGTCAGAGATGAGGGTATCTACTCTCTGGAAAAAGGAAAAACATTTTATACATCCAATTCAGGATTGAAGGAGCTTAAGATTGAGGCTTGCAATTTCCTGAAACGCAAATACGGATTAAACTATGATTATAACAGTGAGATCTTTATCACGGTCGGCGGCAGCGAGGCAATTGACCTTGCGTTCCGTGCCATGCTTGATCCGGGAGATGAGGTTCTGATCCCGCAGCCAAGCTACGTATCTTATCTGCCATGTGCTTATCTTGCAGGTGGCGTTCCGGTGCCGATCGAACTGAAGGTGGAAAATGAGTTCCGCCTGACAAGAGAAGAGCTGCTTGCAGCGATCACACCGAAGACAAAGATCCTGGTACTGCCGTTCCCGAACAATCCGACCGGCGCCGTTATGGAGCAAAAGGATCTGGATGCGATCGCAGACGTGATCATTGACAATGATCTGTTTGTCATAACCGATGAGATCTATTCCGAGCTGACCTATTCAGAGAACGGACATGTTTCCATCGCAGCAATGCCGGGGATGAAAGAGCGCACCATTTATATCAACGGTTTGTCAAAATCTCATGCGATGACCGGTTGGAGAATCGGTTATGCCTGCGGACCGAAGGTGATCATCGAGCAGATGTTAAAGATCCATCAGTTTGCAATCATGTGTGCACCGACGACGAGTCAGTATGCAGGCGTGGCTGCACTGCGTGACGGTGACAGTGATGTCAATATGATGCGGGAAGAATATAATGGCCGTCGTCGTTATCTGATGCATCGATTTGCGGAAATGGGATTGCCGTGTTTTGAGCCGTACGGCGCATTCTATGCATTCCCGTGTATCAAGGAATTTGGCATGACGTCAGAAGAGTTTGCGGTGAAGCTTCTTGAGGAAGAGGAAGTGGCAGTTGTGCCGGGTACGGCATTTGGTGACTGCGGAGAGGGATTCCTTCGAATCTCCTATGCTTATTCACTGGAAAGCCTGAAAGAAGCGTTTGACCGGATCGAACGGTTTATCACGCGTCTTCGCAACGCATAAGGTCATAATCAAATGACAAATTTTGTAGAAGCGAAAGAATTACAATATCAATATCAGATCAAAGATGAAAACGGAGAAGTTTGCAGGACGATCGATGCACTTGCAGGGCTGGACTTAGAGATTGCGCCCGGCGAATTTATCGCGATCCTTGGGGCAAACGGTTCCGGGAAATCAACACTTGCCCGCCATCTGAATGCATTGCTGCATCCGGCTGGCGGGATGCTGTATATAGACGGAAAAGATGCGTCCCGGCCTGAAAATGAACTGCCGATCCGGAAAGTGGCGGGTATGGTTTTTCAGAATCCGGACAACCAGCTGGTAGCAGGGGTCGTGGAGGAAGATGTTGCATTCGGACCGGAAAACATCGGGGTTCCGACCGAAGAGATCAAAAAAAGAGTTGACGCATCACTGAAAGCGGTCGGGATGGAATCCTATCGTTTTCATTCGCCAAATCACTTGTCCGGCGGACAGAAGCAGCGGATCGCGATCGCAGGCGTCCTTGCAATGCATCCCAAATGCATCATCTTTGATGAATCGACAGCGATGCTTGATCCTGCAGGCCGCCGGGAAGTGCTGGAAGCGGCACATGAGCGGAACAGGAAAGAGCATGTTACGATCATCTGGATCACGCATTTTATGGAAGAGGCGGCAGGCGCAGACAGGATCTATGTAATGGATTCCGGTCATGTTGTTTTGACGGGGACCCCGGGAGAAGTGTTTGCAAGAGATGAAATGCTTGCAGCGCTCGGACTGGAGCTGCCGGCGGTGACGCGTCTGGCAAAGGATCTGAAGAAAAGCGGACTTCCGTTATCGGATACGATCTTACGAAGAGAACAGCTGACAGCTGAGCTTCTTAAGACAAAGGAAACATTTGGCGGATTTGTCCATGGCGCAGTGCTGCCGTTATCGGGTGCGGATGAGATGGATCTGATGGATGTGGGATCCAGACAGGAACAGGATTCCAGCCATCTTCTTTTGGATGCCAGAAAAGTGTCCTTTACCTATGGCAACAATTCGCCTTATCAGGCGCAGGCGCTGCATACGGTGGATCTGCAATTAAAGAAAGGATCCTTTCATGCGCTGATCGGCCCGACCGGATCGGGAAAATCAACACTGGTCCAGATTTTAGGCGGTTTGCAAAGACCGGAAAGAGGACATGTTTTTCTGGAAGGCGAAGATATTTATGGTCAGAGCTTTTCGAAGAAAAAGCTGCGGAGTCGTCTGGGGCTGGTATTTCAATATCCGGAGTATCAGCTGTTTGAGACAACAGTTCTGCGTGATGCAGCTTTCGGACCGGTAAACCTCGGATATTCTGAAGAAGAAGCCAGAGATAAGGCCATCGCAGGGCTGAAGGCAGCAGGCGTGGAAGAGCGCTTTTGGGAACAGTCGCCGTTTGAGCTTTCCGGCGGGGAAAAGCGTCGTGTGGCAATCGCGGGCGTGCTTGCAATGGATCCGGAGATTCTGATCATGGATGAGCCGACGGCGGGGCTTGATCCGGCCGGCAGAAAGAGCCTGTTCTCACTGTTGACCACATTAAATAAAGAGCGCGGGATTACGATTCTCCTGGTTTCACATAATATGGATGATGTGGCGGAATGCGCAGACCAGATCACAGTGTTACAGAAAGGGGAAGTGCGTCTGACCGGTTCCCCCGAGATTGTCTTCCGCGAGAAAGTACTGTTAGAGAACATGAATCTTGCTTTGCCGGAGGCGGCAGCGATCGCGCAGGAACTCAGTGATTGCGGCATACCGATCGGCAGAGATGTCTATACATATGAGGGCTTAAAGAAAGCTCTGGGCAGAACAATATGTTAAAAAACATAACACTTGGACAATATTATCCCGGTGATTCGATCATTCACCGGATGGATCCGCGTGTAAAATTGCTGGCAACATTGGTTTATATCATATGCGTCTTTTTGTTTCAGGGATTGTTTGGCTGGATCCTTTTGACGGCGATCCTGATCGTCCTGACCAAATTATCCGGCGTCCCGTTCCGACTGATGTTAAAGGGCGTACGGGCGCTCTGGCCATTGCTGGCGATCACGGCATTCTTTAACCTGTTCTTCACACAGGGAGAGGATCTTTGGCGGGTTGGCGTGATCCATATCACGGATGCGGGCCTGCATCAGGCAATCTTTTACGCGTTGCGTCTGATCTACCTCATCATGGGGTCTTCTGTTATGACGCTGACAACATCGCCAAACAAGCTGACAGACGGATTGGAAAAAGGCCTTTCCTGGTTATCGCGGATTGGCGTACCGGTGCATGAGATCGCATTGATGATGTCGATCGCACTGCGTTTTATCCCGATCCTCGGAGAGGAAGCAGAGAAGATCAAAAAAGCGCAGCTTGCACGCGGAGCAGATTTTGACGAGGGAAATGTGATCAGACGGGCGTTGGCGCTGATCCCAATCCTGGTGCCGTTGTTTGTTTCAGCATTCGGCAGGGCGCAGGATCTGTCCCAGGCGATGGATGCGAGATGCTACCACGGCGGAGAAGGTCGGACCAAGCTTCATCCGCTTGTCTATGAAAAAAGAGACCGGATCGGATATCTTTTGATCGCAGTAATGCTTGCAGTTTTCATTTTACTGCGCATCAGAGATCTGCCGTTACCGTTTTGATAACAGAGGAGATCATGCATATGAGGCGGATTCGCTTACGGGTCGCATATGACGGCACCCGCTACTGCGGGTGGCAGATGCAAAACAATGGCCCGACGATCGAGGGGGAACTGCATAAGGCATTGCAACAGGTCCTGGGAGAGGATGTGGCACTCACCGGGGCAAGCCGCACCGATGCGGGGGTGCATTCGCTCGGCAATATTGCGATTTTTGATACAGACAGCCGGATCCCGGCAGATAAGTTTTGCTATGCCTTAAATCAGTGGCTTCCGGATGACATTATCGTGCAGGAGTCGGATGAGGTGCCGCCAAACTGGCATCCGAGGAAGCAGAAAAGCCGGAAGACATATGAGTACCGGATCTTAAACCGGCATATGCCGGATCCGACAAGACGGCTCGATACACATTTTTATTATCGGAAGCTGGATGTTGAGAAGATGCAGAAGGCTGCGTCCTATTTAGAAGGAGAACATGATTTTACATCGTTTGCTTCAGTTCATATGACGGTGCCGACAGCGGTCAGAACGATTTATTCCTGTACAGTAGAGAAAAAGGATGACATCATAACGATCAGAGTCTGCGGCAGCGGATTTTTATACAACATGGTGCGCATCATCGCCGGAACACTGATCGAGGTGGGCTGCGGAATGCGGGAAGCAGAAGAGATCCCGCAGATCTTAGAGGCGAAAAACAGGGAGGAAGCCGGACCGACAGCGCCGGCCAGAGGGCTGACGATGATTGGGATCGTATATGGAGAGATAACTATCACAGAGTAGCTTATAGTGATGAAGGGAGTAGCAGATTATGGAAATGGTTGGTCAGATACTGGACAAGATTGACGGATACGTATGGGGCGTGCCTCTGATCGTTCTGATCCTTGCCGGGGGTATTTTGCTGACGATCCGTGTTGGCGTGCTGCAGGTAAAGCGTCTGCCGCTTGCGTTGAAATGGATGGTCAAAAATGAAGAAGGCGGAAAGGGTGAGATCTCAAGCTTTGGCGCTTTGTGTACGGCGCTTTCGGCAACGATCGGTACCGGTAATATCGTCGGTGTGGCAACAGCAGTTTGCGCCGGCGGACCGGGTGCGCTGTTCTGGATGCTGGTTGCAGCGTTCTTCGGAATGGCAACAAAGTTTTCCGAGGGTTTACTTGCTGTAAAATTCCGTCAGGTCAATCCGGAGACCGGGCATACACTGGGTGGTCCGTTCTATTATATTGAAAAAGGTATGGGGCCGAAATGGAAGTGGCTTGCAAAGCTGTTTGCATTGTTTGGCACATTGGCAGGTCTTCTGGGTATCGGTACGATCACACAGATCAACGGTATCTCCAGTGCAGTAAAAGACTTCTTTGATCCGAATACCCTGCATGTAGTAAATATCCCGGGCATCGGAGAGTATTCCTGGGCGATTATCATTACATCGATCGTTATCACATTCTTTGTAGCGCTGGTTCTGATCGGTGGTATCAAGCGTATCGCAAACGTCAGTCAGGTCATCGTTCCGTTTATGGCGATCATTTACGTGGTATTTGTTCTGATCCTGGTACTGAGCCATGTTTCAATGATCCCGCAGGCAGTTGTAACGATTGTAGAGGGCGCATTCAATCCGCGTGCCGTAACCGGTGGTATTGTCGGTACGATGCTTGTCGCAATGCAGAAGGGTATCGCGCGTGGTATCTTCTCAAACGAGGCTGGTCTTGGTAGTGCGCCGATCGCGGCAGCTGCAGCACAGACAAAAGAGCCGGTCCGCCAGGGGCTGGTCAGCATGACAGGCACCTTCATCGATACGATCGTAATCTGTACTCTGACAGGTCTTTCCATCGTAATGACAGGTGCATGGCAGCAGGCAGGATTAGAGGGTGTGCAGGTAACAAGATTTGCATTCCAGAACGGTCTGCCGTTCCCGGATCATGTAGCAGCATTCATTCTGATGCTCTGCCTGGTATTCTTTGCATTTACCACGATCCTCGGATGGGATTACTACAGCGAGCGATGCCTGGAGTATCTGACCGGCGGTAAGACAAAGGCGGTCAAGATATTCCGTGCGCTTTATATCATCGTCGTATTCATTGGCCCGTTCCTGACGGTTAGTGCAGTATGGACCATTGCGGATATCTTCAACGGCCTGATGGCCATCCCGAATATGATCGCACTGTTTGCACTAAGCGGTGTGGTCGGCAAAGAAGTCAAGAACTTCTTTGCGGCAGGGAAGCATAAGAATCAATAAAAATCATTGACACGAGGCGCCGGACCGCCTATAATAGTGTGGTCTGACGAAGTGTCGGAGCTTCTTTTGTGCGCAAAAATACGACCTCTCCAATCGTGTTGCGTAAAAAGATCCACTGGCATAGATGCGGCGGGTGGGAACCGTCGACAACTTCGCAAGGCGGGACTCCACACCCCGTGGCGCGAACATCTTAGAAGTCAGAATCAACGTAAGTATGGCAGAAAATGAAGTGTTCGGACATTCACCTCATGGCCTGCACACACTTTCCGAGGAGGAACAATCAATGAGCAACAATACATTCATGGCAAACCCGGATAAAATCGAAAGAAAATGGTATGTCGTAGATGCAGAAGGTCAGACACTGGGACGTATTTCCTCAGAGATCGCTAAGATCCTGCGTGGAAAAAACAAACCGGAGTTCACACCGCATATTGATACCGGGGATTATGTAATCGTAGTAAACGCTGAAAAGGTCAAAGTTACCGGCAAGAAGCTGGATCAGAAGATCTACTATCATCATTCTGATTATGTTGGCGGTATGAAAGAGACCACCTTAAAGGAACTGCTGGCAAAGCATCCGGAACGCGTTATCTCCTATGCAGTAAAAGGCATGCTGCCGAAAGGACCGCTGGGAAGACAGATGGGCAAAAAGCTCTTCGTTTATGCAGGACCGGATCACAAGCATCAGGCACAGAAGCCGGAAGCTATCACATTTTAGTTAGCAGTTAGGAGGATTATAAAATGGCGGATACCAGATATTATGGAACCGGAAGAAGAAAAAAATCAGTTGCCCGCGTTTATCTGATCCCGGGCACAGGCAAGATCACAATCAACAAGAGAGACATTGATGAGTATCTTGGACTGGAAACCTTAAAAGTAATCGTTCGTCAGCCGCTGGTTGCAACCGATACACTGGACAAGTTTGATGTTCAGGTTAACGTAAAGGGCGGCGGATATACAGGACAGGCAGGTGCGATCCGTCACGGCATCGCACGTGCACTGCTTGAGGCAGACGCTGAATATCGTCCGACCCTCAAGGCTGCTGGATACCTTACACGTGATCCGAGAATGAAAGAGCGTAAGAAATACGGTCTCAAAGGAGCACGTCGCGCACCGCAGTTTTCGAAGAGATAGGATTATCTGCAGAATACGAAAATGGAGACAACACCTTGGCAAGTTTACTTGTCGAAGGTGTTGTTTTTATTTTCTGGATTCTATTGGAATCTAGCAACGATGAGCAAGAAGCGAAGCGAATTGCGAATGGTTGCTGATTCTGCAGATAATCAGAGATGAAGCAAAATCGAGCTTCGAACGTAACTTCCGTAGATAAGATTACCTTTTTGTGTAGTGTAATGTTGGAAATAATTCCTTATACTAAAATAGTGCAGGAGATGGTGTGGAAAACAGGGAGGAGCCATAAATGACAGTCCGAACCAGACAAATCATTTATAATGTTGTGGCATTTGCGATCCTTTTTCTTGTTTCGCTCTATCGTCAGATCAGTCTTAGAGAAATCCCGGACGATCCATTCCGAACCTGGATCATATTCATCTGTTACATAGTTCTTCTTGTGATATGGGTCACATCAATAAAGCTGCGGGTGACGCAAAAGAATATGCGCAGAATGTTAATGTTGGAAGCATACATCATGATGGGGGGTATGACAGTACGTTTTCTGCAGGATACATTTTTTAATGATGATCCGTTATTTATTCGTATTAGCGGTTTATGTCTGGCAGCAACACTGTTGCCTTGTTTGTTGGCAGGATTGTATGGCACTTTGGGAATTGGCAAACCAGATCACTACCGCATGAAGCCCGGATGGAATGTGCTCTGGATCCCAATGGCAGGTTTTGTCTACCTCATTGTTTCTGATGAATTTCGACATTTTTTCTTTTTTTCATCCGGACAGGATTTATCTGTATCACAGGTGGCGATATTCAAGCCTTCTTTTGGTGTGCTTCTCATAGCCATAATCGCTGTTGGGATTATGGTTGTCAGGATGCTAATCATTGCGAAAAGGAATTACTTCTTACATACCAGGAAGTTTATTCGGTGGCTGGTGCCTTTATTTGAACCGGTTCTTTTATTGCTGCTTACTGCAGAATATTTTCTTGTAACTCTTCACATTGCTCCCGGTCTTGCAGGAAAAGAAGTGTTAGAGCTTTTTGCAAAATTGTATTATGCAGAGGTACTTACCTGGGAAGTATTTATATTGTTTGGTCTTGTTCCGGTTAATACCGGCTATCTGGATATATTCGAGCATGCTGCAACCAACATGCAAATCATTTTTGATGACGGGAAAAGGATTTTTTCAAAAAATGCTGACGTCATTACAGAAAATATGCAGAAGAAAGTAATGGAATCTGGATCTGCGGAGACGGAATCTGGGCATAAATTGCGGGGATTTCGGATGTCAGAAGCATGGTTTTTCTGGAATCAGGATGTATCTCAGATGCGAAACACGATAAGCAGATTAGAAGAAAGCACAATGGTGCTTTCCCAGGAGAGCATTTTACTTGGAGAGGAACTGAGCACAAAAAATGTGGAAGCTTCTCTACAGGCAAAAAATCAGATTTATGATGAATTGACAGAGGAAATCCAAAGTCAGCTTAATCTCATGAAAAAGCTAATTGAAAAGAGAAAGAATGTTGCCGATACCAGAATCCTTATACAGCACCTTTATATAGTGGGAACATATATTAAGCGACGTTGCAATTTAAGCTTGTTATGGAAAGAAAACAAAACAATTCGCGATGAAGATTTTTGGATTAGCATGGAAGATATGTTGAATGCCATGCAATTGGCAGGGGTAGAGACTGTGATGGAGAAAAAGAACCTGAAACGATATACGGCAGGTTTTTTACTGTTCCTGTTTGATGCGGTTGAGGAGATTATAGAGTTTGAACATTTCCTGATGAAAGGAATTCGGATAGAAGCAGAAGAGGAATGTTTTATCATTACAATTACTGGTAAGCAACGGGCTTTTCAACCGGAACTGTTATTTTGTCCGGAAGGATATTATTTGTCTGTAAAAAAAGAGGAAGAACAATACCAGGTGATTATAGGAGAAGATAGAGAATATGCCGTGGAAAATGCGTGAACGTCTTCGAATAGTACGAAATGTCAGAAATGCTATAGAACATTGTCCGGATGGAATCTGTTTCTCGTCAAAAGATGGAAGACCGATTCTGGTAAACCGAAAAATGAACGAAATCTCTTTGCAAGTGACGGGTCATACTGTTTTGAATATGAATGAGTTCTGGGAGTATATTACAAGATTCCATGAAAACAGCGCAGAAGTGGACTCGGAAGAGTATAACGTGCCAGTTGTTTGCAGATTGTCTGATGAAAGCGTCTGGCAATTTCAGAAACAGATCATCCAGAATCGTGCCAATATAATCATTCAGACAACGGCAACAGATATTTCGGAATTATATGCGAGTCAAAAGCATTTGTTGGAGAGTATCAGTCAGGAGAAGGATCTACACAGGCGCCAGAGGGAATTGCTGGAACATATCGTTCAGAATAACCTGGACCGGGAATTATTAAATGCAAAGATCCGCATCCATGATGATTTTGGAAGAGTTCTTCTAATGACAAAAAACTGGTTACAGAAGCCGGACAGGGGGAAAGATGAAGAGGAGGATATTTTCTCTGAGTGGAGAAATGTGATCATTGATATGGAAAATGCCGCAACACGCCATTATATGACCGAAAACTCTTCTGAAAAGGAACTGATTCTTGTGGCAAAGCTAATTGGATGTCGGCTAGAGATCATTGGATCGCGTCCAACTGAACGTGGTCAGCAATTGTTGTTGTTTGCAGCAATCAGAGAGGCTTTGACAAATGCTGTCAGACATGCAGGTGCTGACAGGCTTTGGGTTGAAATGTCAGAGAACCGTGGATGGCATCATGTTGAAATACGTAGTAATGGAGATAAGAATATTAAACAGATTAAGGAGGGAAGCGGTCTGGGGAATTTGCGAATGCGTTTGGAGAGAGAAGGGATTCTAATGCATATGGACTGTAGCGATGGCGTTGTTATGATCTTGGATATGCCTGTTTGTTCAGAGGAAAAGGGATATAGTGGAGAATCAAGATGAGAAATGTATTGATAGTTGAGGATTCGCGCCTGATGCGGGAGGCATTAGAGCGTCAGATTGCAGAATCACCGGATTATCTGGTGACGGCATCTATAGAAAACGCTGCGAATGCAGAAATTATCTGCATGAGAAACAAAGTAGACCTTATCCTGATGGATATCTGTACAGCAGATAACGAATCCGGTCTGGCGGCAGCAGGAAGAATTAAAAAAAATTATCCCCATATCCGTATTGTGATGATGACCTCAATGCCGGAACATTCGTTTATCCAACGAGCCAGAAAGCTTGGTTGTGATAGTTTTTGGTATAAAGAACAGGATAATATTCCACTTCTGGAAGTATGTGAGCGTACAATGGCAGGTACATTCTTCTGGCCGGAACATACACCGGTAATGATGATTGGTAATGCGCGAAGCGATGAATTTACAGAACGGGAACTGGAAGTGATCCGTGGGCTTTCGCAGGGAAAACGATATGAAGAACTGGGGAACGAACTGTTTATGTCAACAAATACAGTGAAATACCATGTGAAGAATATCCTGCAAAAAACAGGTTTTCACAGCACGATCCAGCTAGTCGCTGAAGTGGTAGAGAAGAGGTTGGTTCTGCCGAATTATTAAAAAGACTATCTTTTTGTGTGGGGTTCTTTTTTGCAATAGACTTTACAATATCGGTAACATTGTAAATTAGCTTAGAGGGAATTCGATGAGTCAGACCAAAAGGGAAAATGCAAAGAGAGAAAAGGAAGTGAATGTGCTGCTGAATTCACATCCGGGCGGCATCAACCAGGATGTTATATCAGAATATGCCAAATTAGCAGCCCGCGTTTTAAAAGAGGGTATGGTTCCCTTAAGAAGTGAAAATAACGTGCGTTTTTGGGAATTATATCATTATTATGAACGCGATATGTATCCAAATGCACAGGTTGAAGAACGGGAGGATTGGGATTATTACGGCTTATCAGAAGATGGAAGAATAATATGTGCATCAGTTCGTGAACTCTATTATGTGATTCCAAATCCCATACCTTATAATTTTAAATCTTATGAGAGATATGATCGCGGAACAAAAAATATGACACCATCCGTATTTGAACTGATGCAGATCGATCTCCTGCTGGAAGAAAGCGGGCTTCACGGAGTGCTGGAAGCCTTTCTTAAGGGCGATGGCAACAATTATCATGTTGCAAAGGATAACCCGGCATTGTTAGAACGTATACAGAAGCAAAAGGAAGCGGCTGAGGCGGAAAGAAGACGGAAAAGAGAACAAAACAACCAGAAGGCAAAAAAGGCAGGAAAAACAATATTACTGGTGGCAGCATGGATTCTGTTTTGGTATTTCATTTTCTGTTTTGGAAGAGAAATGATCACAGCCAGAGATAATATGATGGCGCTTGGCGGCCAATATGTACTGTACGGAAGCATGACGGTCGGTCTGCTAAATTTTGCACAGGCTTTACGATCAGATAGAAAAAAAGCCATGCTGTTATTCACAATAATTGCGTCGGTCATTCTTTCATTTGTTTTTGCAGGAGCTGTTTTTTATTATGGGAGTTTGTCGCAGGGATATTATTGGCAGCAGTATCTGATGTTGATATTGCGGTTTATCATTGCAATCGCGATAGGACAAATTTTAGGCAGTGTGATTCGAAAGAAGGAAAACGGTAGATAGAGTCTGTGTGAGATTATGGTCAAGGAGGATGAAGATGACAGTTACGATCAAAGCCAAGCAGGTAAGTTATGGACTAGTAGAGTTGAAGGACCACGGCCCGTCGAGTCCAAGATACGCGATTTATGTCAACGGACAGATCAAAGAGATCTCTGATGATCTGAATTTTATGATTCGCACATTCGATCAGAAATATTATTAAAACCATCGTTTTGAAATAAAATCGGAGGATGGAGATGGAAGGCTATATACAGACCAATATGGACGAACTCGTGATGCTGGCGATCAACCTGGCGAAAGAGGAGGGAACAGACTTTTCTCAAGCGTCAATCGAAGGTGCTCTATACCTGGGTTGGCTCGGGAGAAGATACGGCGTCTCCCAGGTGATTGCTGCTAAGCATCCGGTATTTACGGATTTTGTTAAACAGATAGAAGCTGATGACCTTGTCATAACAAACCCTGCCAGTTCGTCAGATGTAATTCTGGGTACGTTGCAACAGGAGGCGTTTAAAATCGTAGAATACAAACAGCAGCAGGAAGTGCTGGCGCAGGATGTGGACTTTACTTCCTTACACCTTGCATTTAGTTGCTGGATGCTCATGTCTGCGAAAGAAGAATATGAAAAGGATATTCTGCCTCTCTTTGCAGTTTTAGACAAGCAGAAAGAACTTTCACCTGCATCGATGTTAAATCTGACTGCATCGATGTGGTTCTGGGACTATGATAGTTTTCAGAGTCGTGTCATGCAGCGGATCTCCGATATAGTCAGACAGTATCAGGAGGATCTGCGAAAAGAAGAGACAAAGAGGCAGGAGTATCGCAGAAGGGGAGTCTGCCAGTATTGTGGTGGCGCTTTCAAGGGCTTGCTTTCCAAAAAATGCTCGGTTTGTGGCCGTTCGAAAGACTATTAAAGATAGTCAATAGTAGGAGGTATATCGATCATGAATAAAGATGCAACTTATATTCTTCACCCCAGCGTTTTTTATTCATCTGTAAATGAAAAGGTTGTTCTCTATTACACGGCCAAGGCCATGCTATATACCTTCAACGCATTCTCAAAAGTAATACTGGATTTTTTTCGTAAAGAAACTACATTTCAATCTTTACTCGAGCATTTAGAATGTGAATATCAGTTAGAACCGGAAAATAAAGATTTGGTAGAAGGCTTAGAGAGTTTTCTTGACGAAATAATCAAGAATGGGATCATTGTCCAACCGGGAAAAGCCAGTGAGTATTCAGGTACGCTTGAAAATGATGTATCAGAAGAATTTGCTGCAAGTGGCAAATTGTTTTCTGCCACATTTGAATTGACATATAGATGTAATGAACGGTGTCGGCATTGTTACGTTTACGATGAAGGTGGGATAGAACTATCTACAGAACAAATCAAAAAGATTCTTGATGATCTTCATGACATGGGAGTACTTGCAATACTATTTACCGGAGGAGAGGTCTTTGCACGTAACGATGTATTTGAGATACTGGAGTATGCTTATAAAAAAGGATTTGCTGTAGACATTTTTACTAACGGGACACTTCTTGACGGGGACAAAATAATCAAATTAAAAGCTTTATGGCTGAAGGGCATACATTTCAGTATATATTCTCATGTTCCGGAGAAGCATGATGCAATAACTCAGGTTAAAGGGTCGTGTGAGAAGACTTTAGCTTCTATTAAAGCTTGCTCCTTAATAGGGATTCCAACAAAAATCAAGTCCCCTATTTTTTCTGAAACAATTGATGATGTTGATGGGATTATTTCATTAGCAAGGCAAACAGGAACATCGATCAGCATTAGTAATGATATTTTGATTAAAAAGAATGGTGACACATCGCCATTAAATATGCGCATTTTGAGCGGTTCCGAACATAACGAGTTTTCAAGTTCTATTGAAGATCAGCTTGGGAATCTATATAAAGAGCCCCACCGTGAAAACAGTTCACCCAGACGCATATGCAGCGCAGGGGCAAAAATGATAACAATCAATCCATATGGAAAGGTATTTCCCTGTGGTTGTTTTCCATTCTGTATAGGAGATGTTACAAAACAAAGTATTGCTGATATTTGGAATGAGTCAGAACAATTGAATGATTGGAGAAAGAGAAACTTAGTTGAAAGCAGGCAAGATTGCGTATCTTGTCCACATTTAAATTACTGTAGATACTGTCCCGGAGAGGCGCTGATGTACACTGGCAGTTGTACATCAAAATATCCGGATGCATGTTATGTCGCAGAACAAAAAGCAAAACATTTTTTAAAAATATTTAATGGGAAGGAGGTGAAAAAGAG